>JACRDL010000008.1 GCA_016218625.1 Elusimicrobiota bacterium | reverse complement strand
ACTAATTTTGATATTATTTCTGATGCTGATATTTCAAAGGTCGAATCTTGGCTCAACAACAGACCGAGAAAATGTCTCGGGTTCTCTACTCCAAACGAGGTTTTCAATTCGCACTGTTGCACTTAATGGTTGAATTCACCATTTCTGAAATTTTGTTAAATCCTTTTGAAATTTTGCCAGACGGGAAACAGCACTTTTTGCGGATTTTGCATCTAAAAGTTCCCGATAACTTCCGTCATATATTTTAACGCCCGCGATGTTGTACGTTTCAAGCGGAACTACAACGCTTGAATTATTATCAATAACCGCCATTTCATCCCAAGTATAAGAAACAACGAACTCTCTTTTTTCATTACCGAAAAGTGAAATGCCCTGACTGTAATCACCCGCGGAATTTTTACAGCCGAGAAGCGACATTATGGTCGGAATTATATCCAGATGACTTGTTATGTTAGTATATTTTTTATGTTTAAACCCCGGAATATAAAAAACCAGCGGAACTTTTACCTGCTCTTCGCAAAAACCGCGATTGTGACCGTAAAAACCTTTTTCAAAAAATGCCTCGCCGTGATCGGCGGAAATAATTATTACGGTATCTTTAAGGAATCCGGATTTTTCAAGTTGAGCAATGATTTTACCGACGAGCGCATCGTCATAATGGTTGGCATTTTTGTATCTGTTAAAAACCGGCTGTATATTATTCTTACTTAAAAGAAGATAATTAAAAGTTTCCGCGGCGGGTTGGAATTTTTGAAATTCGGCAGGCGAGTCGTAACTACCGTGCGGGCAATCGTAAAACAAAAAGGCAAAGAACGGTTTTTTATATTTTTTTTCGTCTATGTATTTTATAAAATTATCGGTCATAGCCGCATCTCTTTCAATTTTTGTGGAACCTCTCGGCTCGTCCTCTATTTTTTCCTGCGGGATATTTACGAAACAGGTTTTATTGAACTCGGGAAATGTCAGTTTGCTTGCAGCCATTATTTTGAAATCATAACCGAAATCGGCCAGTGCCGTCATAAAAACCGGCGGTTGTCTTTCACCGAGCATTAAATCCCAATAATGTCCGTAAAGAGCATAGCAAATTGAAAAAACGCCGAAACGGGTACAATTGCCGCCGCTGTAATGATTTTCAAAGACAAGAGATTTTTTGCTGAAATTATGGATATTCGGAGTAATATTTTTATCAAGCATATCAAACCTAAATGAATCCATTAAAATCAAAATTATATTCGGCGGGCTTTTTTGATTTTCTAAAAACTCCAATTTTTTTTGAGGATAATTAAGCCCGGAATATTTTTTATCCAGCCGGAATGAAACCGCTTCGTCAATTTTTATATTAAAATATTTCTGGGCAAACTTTTTTATTGTAAGCGGTTGATACAGCGGAAAAAGTTTGCTGTGACGGGTAATATAGGGTATGTTTTTCAAATCGGAATAAGTATAAATTCCTTTATCTATAACTATAACGAGGAATGATAATGCAAAAATAAAAAAAACATGTTTTTTAGCGACGACAAATTCCTTTTTCGCAAAAAATCCAGAAAGAAAATTATACAGAAATAATTCGGCAAAAAACACGGAAACTAACACGAAAACTATAAATATCTCGGTTGTTGTATTAAAATCTAACGATTCCCATCCGCCCTGAGTAATAAGCGTATTTAACACAAGACCATTTATGTGGAATCTGAAAATTTTATAGACACCGGCGTCTATAAAAGCCATAATGTTGACGATAAAAAATAAAAATATAAAAATAATTTTAGGAAATTTCAGGAAATACAAAAGAAGCAGGACAATCACCAAAACAATATAAATCATAGAGGTATTTGAAATGTGGGCAACAGCCGTAAAAAATATTTCCAACGGATACCCCCCGACAAACTTGAAATAAGGAACGCCCATAATCAGTGTTAATATAAAATTGCACAGCACAAAAGCGAAAAGTGTTAAAAGTTTTTTATTTCTCATAGATACCGCTGAACTGACACTGAACTTTACACGGAACTGACTCGGAACTGTTCTGTGTCTGTTCCGTGTCTTGTTCCGCTTCTGTTCCGTGTTTTTTATAACATACTATTTCATTCTCGGGATGCATCACCGGAAGTTTTAGATAGATATAGTTTGACGTATATCCGCAACCGTTTGATTCGGTCAAAATTTCTAATTTTTTACCTGAAAACTTTTTTAGAAAACTTTTTTTAAGATGTGTGTCAAGCTGTGCGAATTTTTCTTGCCATTTTTTTATAACTGCTTCTGGACAGTTCCTTTTTATTAAATCTGCCTTTGTACCGGGCCGACGGGAAAATCTAAAAATATGCAAACGGGAAAATGCGCATTTTTTTACAAAATTATATGAATTCTCAAGCGTTTTTTCCGTATCATTCGGATAACCGATAATGATGTCAGTTGTAATGCCGATGTCCGGAATTTTTTTTCTTATTTTTGCAATTTTATTGAAAAATTTACCGGCCGTGTACGGTCTTTTCATATCACTTAAAATACTGTCATCACCAGATTGTAAAGAAATGTGAAGATGATGACATAATTTTTTTGATTTTGACATCAGTTCAATCAAATCGTCTGTAATATCGTGTAATTCTATTGATGAAAGCCGTATTCTATAAAGTCCGTCAATTTTTTCCAACTCCTTTATTAAATCCACCAAATTTTTAACCTTTAACCTTTCACCTTTAACCTTGTATCTACCAAGTCGTATCCCGCACAAAACGATTTCCTTATGACCTGCTGAAACATAATTTTTTACATCTTTAATAACATCGTCAATGTTTTTTGACCATAATTTCGGTCTAACTTTAGGCACGACGCAATAAGAACATTTACCGTTGCAGCCATCCTGAATTTTTATATATGCGCGGGTGCGGGCAGAGAAGGTAGAAGGTAGCGGGTAGAGGGTAGAAAGTAGAGGCAAACCCAAAATTTTTTGAATATTTTCTTTTTCGGAATTTTTAAACAATTTTATATTCGGAAATTCACTTTTTAATTTTTTCCAGGATCTATCCGCGTAGCATCCCGTTAAAAAAAATTTTGATTCCAGATTAAGCCGCAAACACTTTCTTAAATACTGCTTTGTCTTGCGGTCGGCATTGGCTGTTACCGTGCAGGAATTTATGACAATAATATCGGAATGTTCAGGGCCTGATAGATTACATCCTATTTCTAAAACCTTGCTCTGCATTATCGCGGTTTCGCACTGATTTACCTTGCATCCGAATGTCTTAAAATGTATTTTCATCTTATCCATATTCGCACGAATGAGAGAATATTACCTTGTTTGAATTTTTTTAACTATATCAAGAATACACCAATTATACGGTTTCTTTTTGTCAAAGTTTAGAGAATAAAAAACCCATCTGGAAGTCTGCCGTTTTTTTATCAAACCTACATTTTCAAGTCTACCAAGATGGCGAGATGACCTTCCCCTGTTTAGTGGACTCTTTATTTAGTTAAAAAGAACCTTTGTTCGAATTCAAAAGGACTCATATAACCCAGAGACGAATGCGCCCTTTTCCGGTTATAATACATCTCAACGTATTCGAATATCACGCGCTT
>JACRDL010000123.1 GCA_016218625.1 Elusimicrobiota bacterium | reverse complement strand
GAAAACTGAAAAAAAGAATTTTTTTCAGATGACAACGAAGTTGTCATTGCGAGGAAGGAGTGAAACGACTGACGAAGCAATCTTCGATTAAATCGTGGATTGCCACGAGCCCCGATGGATATCGGGGCTCTCGCAATGACATGCGGTAATCGTTGTTTTTTGGAGGCGTAAATTGAAATTAAAAGAGTTTTATAATTTCGTCGTAGAAGAGGGAATTTTATCCGATCCGAGAGGTGTGGAACAGGTAAAAAAGGGCTTATCAGTTTCAAAGCAGAAATATGATAAACTTGATAATGAAAAAAAATCAGAGTTTGACATGGAAATTCTGAAAAATCCTTACACGGATACAAGAATCTTAAACGGTTCCGGTGAAGAAGAAATAAAATCGATGCTTGTCGGTATTGATATTGATACGGCAGAAATTGTGCTTGCCGAGTATCTTAAAAAATCCGGAAAAAGGATTGATTTAGCTCTCTCTCATCATCCGTCCGGTTATGCTTACGCTAATTTTTACGAGGTTATGGGTATGCAGTCGGAGATTCTTGAAAAATTCGGCGTGTCTATAAATGTCGCCGAAGGGCTTCTGTCAAAAAGGATAAAAGAGGTTGCCCACAGGGTAATGCCTGTGAATCATACAAAAAGCGGTGACGCCGCAAAACTTTTAGGGATTCCTTTTATGTGCGCCCATACGGTTGCCGATAATCATGTTGCGAAATATCTTCAGGAAAAATTTGACTCTGTGAAACCGTATTTTGTTTCGGATGTGGTTAAAACATTAAAGACAATTCCGGAATATAAAAACGCAGTTACCGAAACGGTTGGCCCTAAAATACTGGTCGGAAACGAAGAAAATCGCGCGGGCAAAGTTTTTGTTGATATGACTGGTGGCACGGAAGGGGCGGTTGAATTTCTGGAAAAACTTTCTATTGCGGGTGTCGGGACAATTGTCGCTATGCATATGTCGGAGAAGCACATAAAAAAAGCCGAAAAATCAAATATAAACATAGTAGTTGCAGGTCACATTTCCAGCGACAATCTCGGACTTAATCTGCTTTTTGATAAAGTAGAAAATAGGTTCGGTTCCGTTGATTTCATCCCTTGTTCCGGTTTCCGGCGAATAAAACACAACCAATAAAAAATCGTTAAAATCCATCAAACAAAATATGTCAATTCCGGAAGCAACTATTCAGAATATTTTAAGTTCATCCGATATCGTGGAAGTTATTGAGGGATATGTCCGTCTCACAAAGTCAGGCAGAAATTTTAAGGCGAGATGTCCGTTTCATAATGAAAAAACGCCTTCGTTTATGGTAAATCCCGAGAAGCAAATTTTTCACTGTTTCGGGTGTAATATCGGCGGTAATGCGATAGGTTTCATAATGAAAATGGAAGGACTTACCTATCCCGAAGCTATCCGCAAACTTGCCAAAAAATGCAATATAGAAATAAATGAGACCTATTCTAAAACGAATGATAAACTGTCGGAAGAACGCGATGCGATTTATAAAATTTTAAATGATGCGGGTTTATTTTTTCAAAAGCATCTTGCTGAAAATGCTGTCATAAAAAATTACCTAAAAAAAAGGGGGTTAACCGACGAAACGATAGAGAAGTTTCAAATAGGTTATGCTCCTAAATCATCCAAAACACTTTTAAGTGCCGCCGTCAAAAAAGGATATTCAAAAGATTTACTTTACAAATCCGGAGTTATATCTAACGAGAAAGATTTTTTTATCAACAGGGTGATGTTTCCGATTTTTGACATTACCGGTAGAATTGTTGCATTCGGAGGCAGGGTTTTAGACGATGCGACCGAAGCGACCGAAGGAAGTCCCCGTGGGAGAAGTCCCGTAGGGGCAATTGTGCCGAAATATCTTAATTCACCCGAGACAGCTGTCTACTCAAAAAGCAGAGTGCTTTACGGTCTTAATTTTGCAGGAAAATCAATAAGAGAAAATAATTCCGCAGTAATACTTGAAGGTTATGTGGATGTAATAATGTGTCATCAATACGGGATTACAAATACGGTTGCCACCCTTGGGACCGCTTTTACGCCGCAGCACTCTTCCTTATTAAAAAGATATACCGATAATATAACAATTGCATATGACCCGGATACGGCGGGCCGTTCCTCTGCGATAAGGTCGTGCGAAGTGCTTCTTAATGACGATTTATATGTAAAAATCGCTCAATTGCCCGACGGTAAGGATAGCGACGAAATCCTTATTTCCGACGGTGCCGACAAATTAAAAAATATTTTTTCAAATTCTAAATCATACATTGATTTTTTCATTGATGAAAAATCGGATTCTTTTGATGTCAAGACCATTGAAGGTAAAAGGGGTCTTATAAAATTAGCCATTCCGGTCATATCAAAAATTCCTAATGCCGTCGTAAAATCGGAATATATAAAAGCGCTTTCAGAACGACTCGCCGTGCGAGAAGAAATTATAAAAGAAGAATTGTCCCGGCTAAAAACCGAAATAAAGCGGTATGGCAGCGACTCAAAACAACAGATGCCGCCGGCTGAAAACAAAATTAACATTGAGGAAAGAAATATTATATCCGTTTTGGCAGGCGACATTAAACTTATGGATTATATCCCAGAAGATTTACAGATTGAGTTCAATAGCGGTGAGATAAAAAATTTTTTTGAAACACTCCGCATGTTAAGAAAAAAAGGCAGGGACTCCATTACTTCCGCCGAACTTGTAGAGATTGCGGGCAGCGACGTTATTTCCAAAATTTTAACCGCAGGTGATTTTAAGCCGTCTGATCCGGAAAAATTTGTGAAATCTTTTGCGGATGCCGTATCAATAAGAATGGAAAGAAAAAAACTGGATAAAATTAAAGTCAGTGATATGGAAAAGTTTGTTGAAATTTCCAGAAAAATGAAAGGGTCAAAAAAGGAACACGGAACAGACACGGAATAAAGGAACACGGAACAGACACAGAAAAGTTCCGAGTCAGTTCTGTGTAGAGTTCTGTGTCAGTTCAGTGTATTCGCGGAGCGAATAAAAAATGATAGATGAAAAAGAAGTAAGAAATTTAATACAGCAAGGCCGTCAAGCCGGTTTTCTTACATATGATGACATATTTGAGCACCTGTCTATATCGGACATCAGCGTCCATGAAATTGATGGTTTTTTTATCACTCTGAACGATATGGGCATAAATGTTCTGAGCAAACAGCCGGAAGAGCCGGTTGCCGAAAAACAAACCCCCGAATCTCCTGATGAAGAATCCATAAAATTAAAAATGGAAGACCCCGTCAGGATGTATCTTACAGAGATGGGGAAATCGTCGCTTTTACAGAGAAAAGAGGAACTTGAACTGACAAAGAGCATCTGGGAAAAAAAAAGAGAACTTAAATTGATAGTGTTGGATTCCCCGATTACCCTTAAGGAGATCAAAAATTGGGAACTGCTTATTTCAACCAGTGCTGCATCCCCGAGAGAGTTTATGCCCCGCGGAAAAAAAACGGACACTACCTTAAGAAATATGCAGAGAAAAATGATAGAGGCGTCAAAATATCTGGATAAAGTTCAGACGAAAATTAATCAACTTAAAAAGAAACTCAAGAGTTTAAAGAAGGATGCCCCGCATAAAAAAATTGCAGTTGTTAATAAAATTAACAATTATAAAAAAGAGATAATAAAAGAAATAATTGGGCTTAACCTCCACGAGGAAAAATTCAACAAACTGAAATTAAAATTACTGAATTATGCGGAAAGGATAACGGAAAATAAAAATACCTACGGTCAAATTTCAAGAAAAAGTAAAATGGCTCTTTCCGATGCAAAGCGGATTTACCGTCAGGTGAAGCGGAAAAAAATAACGAAAACAAAATTTTTTAAATTGGCAAAGTATGAATTTTCAAAATTCGTCCGGGTGCTTGATGAGGTGAACAATGCCGATAGAAAACTTAAAAAGATGAGCCGAAGTGTTAATATTCCGCTTGAAGACATTGAATCATCCGCAAATAAAATAAAGCAGCTGGAAAGAGAACTGTTAGAAGAAAAGTCAAAACTTATAAAAGCAAATTTGCGTCTAGTTGTTTCAATAGCAAAAAGACATATGTATTCGCACTCGCTTTCGCTTTTAGATTTAATACAGGAAGGCAATCTCGGTTTAATAAAAGGGGTGGAAAAATTTGAATACAAGAGGGGTTTTAAATTCTCCACATATGCAACATGGTGGATAAGACAGTCAATAAACAGAGCACTTGCCGACCAGTCCAGAACAATTAGAATCCCAGTTCATATGAAAGAAATGGCATCAAAACTCAACAAGTTTCAGAGAAAACATATTCAGGATTGCGGCACAAAACCCACGATTGAAGAATATTCAAAATACTTAAAAATGTCAACAGATAAAATAAGAACGCTTTTAAGAATGATTCAGGAGCCGCTTTCGCTTTCAACCCCTATAAGTGACGATGAAGATTCCCGTCTTGAAGATTTTATTGAAGATAAAAAACATAAAACACCGGAAAAGCACATACACTCAAATTTAAGATACAAAGAAATTGAAAAGGTCTTATCAACTCTCAACGACCGCGAGGCGGAGATTATCCGTTTGAGGTTCGGCATCGGTTATGGCTATCCATTAACTTTGGAAGATGTCGGAAAAATTTTTAAGATTACAAGGGAGCGCGTCCGCCAGATTGAGGCAAAGGCGATAAGAAAAATGAAACATCCCTCACGATGCAAAAGCCTTGTTGACTATCTTGAATAACAGATTCCGAAAGGTTGCCCCTGTTAGAGGTATCGTAGCACGATGTGCCATTTCCAACAGGCAGGGTTAACAAGAAACTAAATTTAATGGTCTACTGTAAAATGTTCAATTCCTGCATCGCCCAGTTGAAAGTGTCAGAATTTCAAAGTTTTTGAAGTTCCTGTCTAATAAATTGACTAGTAATGGATACCTCCGCAAAAAAAAATAAAAAATTTTTAAAAAGTACTTGACAAACTATATGTAGTATGTTATAATTACAAAAGTTCTACAAGTTGTAATTATAATCCTCTATGTAGTATGAAAAATATGAATATATCCTGTAGGTTGTAATTATGCGGTGTCCCTTTTGCGGGTGGAATAGATGTGAAGTTAGCGATACCCGACATATTGAAGATAGTTCAATAATAAAAAGAAGAAGGGCGTGTTCTCGTTGTAAGAAAAGGTTCACAACATATGAAAGGGTGGAAATCCCGGCACTTACTGTAACTAAAAGCGATGGAAAACGGGAGTCATTTGATTTAGAGAAATTGAGAAAAGGTATCAGAATGGCGTGTCTTAAAAGACCGGTTTCAGAAGATACCGTAGAAAAAATTATCAGTGAAATAGAAATGGAACTCCATGATTATATAATGGAAGTTCCTTCAAAAACAATAGGTGAGATGGTATTAAAACGGCTTAAAAAAATTGATGAAGTTGCATATGTTAGATTTGCTTCAATCTACAGAAAGTTTGATAGTATTAATACATTTTTGAAAGAATTAAGAAAATTGAAAAGAAGAAAATGACCCCGTTGCCAAAGCAATGGAGTCATTCTGAACATGCTTCAGGTTCTCAAAACAGTCGTATAATCCTGGAAATTCGGTCCGGGAGTTTCTACCATTCCACCATAAATGGAATGCCTACGATGAAGAATTTTTTGTTTTTTCCGAACGATTCTTTATTGTAGTCGTTCGGATTTTTTGTTGTATCGGAAACTGAATCCGATACTTGATTACGGTGAAGTCGCTTATCTTGGAGCATCGGAATTTCAAAGGCGCCACAGAAACACACAGAAAGAAACACAGAAATAATTTCGGTGAAATTCTGTGACATTCTGTGGCTTATCTTGTTTTGGCGTGGGCAAGGGTAACTAAGATGGAACAAAATTGTAAATCAGGTAATTGTTGTCTATCACAAGAAAAAGTGGATTCTATCAAGACGAAAGGTTCTTGTAGTTCTAAAGGTATTTACTCCGGTATCAGAATTATAGTTTTTGGTAAAAATGACTGTGAGAAATGTAAAACTGAATTTGAAAAATTACAACAGTATCTAACTGGATTTGAGAATAAACCATCAGTTATTTTTTATGATTTGGATACGCTTGATGGACTGACGGAAGCCGCAATGTATGTTGCATTTGATATTCCTACAATCGTTATTGAAAAAAATGGTTGTGAAATTGTTAGATGGAAAAGTTTACCTTCAAGCGACGAATTGAAATCCTTAATAAACTCTGAACTATGAACTCCGAACTATTTATTGCGGACTATCTTGAAACATCACTTTTAGATTGGGAAGGAAAAATCTCCTGCGTTCTGTTTTTAGCCGGCTGTAATTTTCGTTGTCCATGGTGTCAGAATAGAAAACTGGTATTGGAAGAAACTAAAAATCAAATTCCAATAAAAGAAATTCTTGAAAAATTCAAAAGTAAAAAAAATTGGATTGATGGATTCGTAATAACAGGCGGTGAGCCGACAATTAACAGGAATTTGAAAAAAATTATCTCACAAATTAAGGATAATAATTTTCTTGTAAAACTTGATACAAACGGTTCAAAATTTGAAGTCATAAAAGAGCTTATTTCCGATGGACTTGTTGATTCTATTGCAATGGATATAAAAACATCTTTAGAAAAAGAAAAATATAACAAAGCTTGTGGTGTTGAGGTAAATCTTTCTGATATTAATCATACTATAGAGGTTTTGCTAAACTCCAATATAGATATTTTATTTAGAACAACTGCTGTGTCTGGAATAGTGGATACTGATGATATAAAAAAAATCATTAAAATAGTAAAAGGTAAAAAATATATCGTGCAGAAATTCGTTCCGCGCAATACACTGGACAAAAATTATGCTGATGTCAAACCATATTCAGAACAAGATATGAAAAAGATGGAGGAAATGTGTTATGCAGAACTATTTTAATTGTGTAAAGAAGAAAGATGGCATTCTTGAGCCGGTTAATGAGCAAAAAATTTTTACAGCACTAATCAGGGCAAGCAAAGAAGGTGGCTGTGAAACTAAAGAGCAAATAAAAAAAATTGTCAAAGATATTGTAAAATTCTTAAAAACAAATTTTTTGCCCGGCGAAACAATTACAACACAGGTTATAAATGATACTATTGAAAGGGTTCTTATTGAAGGAAAATTTGACCGGACATTTTATGCATATCAAAAAAGACGGATTAGAAAAAATGAATTGCGAAAACAACTGAAGGTAACAAAAAGGAAAGAAAAAGCCGACTCAACTGACCTATCGCTTCTTGTTCAGGCAGAAGTTGAAGAAGAAATATCTGTATGGGATAAAATAAAAATTGTTGATGCCATTGTAAAAGAAGTAAAAATTTCACATATTGATGCACGCAAAATCGCAAATAATATTGAAAAAAAAGTAATACTTTCCGGTATCAATAAAATCACAACTTCGCTTTTGAGGGAACTGGTTGATAATGAACTTTTGGCTTTGGGTTTCTCTACAAAAATAAAAAAGCAAACATCACTTGGCATCCCAACCTATAATCTGGATCAGATTCTTTTTTCAAAAGGAAAAGAAAACTCAAATGTTACATCGCACAATCCCGAAGCAATAAATTTAGCCGTTGCAGAAATAATACTTAAACAGTATGCTCTTAATAATGTTTTTTCTCAAGATATTTCAGAAGCGCATTTAGAAGGCAGGATTCATATACATGATTTGGGTTATCCAACGCGGGTTTATTGTTCAAGTCATTCATTAGAATATCTAAAAAAATACGGGCTTAGATTAGAAAATCTTGATATTGTTTCCAACCCTGCAAAACATGCAAGAACACTTACAGGACATCTCAACACATTCCTCGCCGCTATGCAGTCATATTATGCAGGGGCTTTAGGGATTGGCTACGTGAATATTTTTTATGCACCTTATCTTGTAGGTTTAAGTTATGAAGAAATGGTTCAGGAAGCGCAGTACTTAATTTTTTCACTTTCGCAATCAGCCTTTTCCCGTGGTGGCCAGGTTTTATTTTTAGATGCGAACATTCATACAGGAGTTCCTTCGTATCTGAAAAATGTTCCTGCGATTGGACCTGGTGGTGAATATACAAAAAAAACATATGGCGATTATGAAAAAGAGGCACAGATGTTTGCAATGGCACTTTTAGATGTATGGCGGCGAGGTGACAAATATGGTCATTTGTTTGCATTCCCGAAATGCGACCTCCACATAAATGAAGAAACATTTTCAGACCCGAACCAGAGAAAGATTTTAGAATATGCATCTCTTGTAGCATCAGAAAACGGAATACCGTATTTTGTTTTTGACAGAGATGAAGTCACGCTTTCTGCCTGCTGTCGGCTTAGAACACAGATAACAGATAACCATATGATTGAGCATCCCGAGAGTATGCGGTTCTGTGGTTTCCAAAATGTTACTGTAAATCTTCCGCAAGCCGGCTATCGTGCTGGAAAAGGGAATATTAATAAATTGTTAACTGAAATTGAAGAAGATATGGCTCTATGCGTGAAAGCACATATTCAGAAAAAATCTTATGTGAAAAAACTGATGGCATCTTGTGAAATGCCACTCTATCAAATAGGAAAAAACGCACTTGACGGAAGACCATATGTTGACCTGGAAAAATCAACATATATAATAGGTATGCTCGGACTTAATGAATGTGTTCAGTATCTGACAGGGAAGCAACTTCATGAGGATGAAAGTGTTTTTCAACTTGGCTTAAAAATTATTTCATTTATGTATCTGAAATGCAAGGATTACGCGAAAAAATATAACTTGAAATTTTCACTTGAAGAAAGTCCAGCAGAATCGGCCGCAAGACGATTGGCAAAGGTTGATTTGCAAAAATTTCCACAGGCAAAAGAGGTTATAAAAGGTAATATAAACCGTGATGAGTATTATTATACAAACAGCATTCATTTCGCCGCGAATGCACCAGTTGGGCTTATTGATAGAATAATAAAACAAAGCATGTTCCACTCTCTTATAGAAAGTGGAGCGATTATCCATGCATTTATCGGCGAAGAAAAACCGCAACCATCCTCAATTTCTAATCTTGTTGAGAAGACATTTAGAAACACAAAATGTGCCCAACTTACAATTTCGCCTGAATTTACTGTCTGTGGTGACTGTTGCAGAATGGTTCGTGGATTAAAAAATGCCTGTGCACGATGTGGTTCTCAAAATGTCTATGGTATAACAAGAATCGTCGGATATTATTCAAGAATCTCAAACTGGAACAAATCAAAAATAGGCGAGTTGCAGGATAGACATAAAGGAAACTATGTCGTGGAGGAAAAAAATGCGAGCGAAACGAGTGAAAATAGTACGATTGAAGAGGCATCTCAAATTGCCGCAGTATCAGCATAGCGGTGATTCCTGTATTGATTTGACAAATGCAGGAAAAAATATAATTCTTAAACCATTTTCAAGAGAGATCGTTCCAACAGGTATAAAAGTTGCAGTACCGGATGGTTTTGAATTACAGATAAGACCGAGAAGCGGACTGGCATTGAAAAAAGGTATTACCGTCTTAAACGCACCAGGCACAATAGATTCAGGATACAGAGGCGAGGTCTGCGTGATTTTGCATAACAGTTCAAATAAAACAGTAAAAATAAAATCTGGCGAAAGGATTGCACAGTCGGCACTTTGTAAAGTAGAAAAAATTTGTTGGCAGGAAGTAAAAAATCTGAACAAAACAAAAAGAAATGAGGGTGGGTTCGGATCTACAGGGAGATAAGGGAGAAATATGAAAATTGAACTTTTAGCAATTACACCGAACGTGGAAAAATTGATTGAGGAAGCGGGAAGAACATGTTATATGTCATTTGATAAGAAAACATCTGGGTCTGAAAAAAAGTTTATACAGGGATTAGTCAAAGCAGGGCACACATCTGTCTTGGAGCATGGATTTGTAACCTTTAGAATTAAAAATGCTTCAAGAAGTTTTACGCATCAACTTGTGAGGCATCGGCTCTGTGCTTTTTCACAACAATCACAGCGATATGTTAATGAAAAAAATTTTACATACATAACACCTGACAAAATAGAAAAAAATCCAGAAGCAAAAAAAATCTATAGCCAGTTTTTTGAAACCGCAAGAGATGTCTATATGAAACTTCAGGCACTCAATATTATAAATGAAGATGCACGGTATGTTTTACCAAATGCTGTCTGTTCGGAGATTGTTTTTTCAACTAATTTCAGGGAGTTAAGACATATATTTCAAGTTCGCGGTGCAAAAAGGGCACAGTGGGAAATACGAGAAGCATGTGTTGAGATGCTAAAAATTATCAGAGAAAAAGTTCCATCCGTTTTCGGCGATTTTGTTATTGACGAAAAAGAAAAAACTATTACAAAGGAGTGAGCACTATGGCGTTTTTTATAGGTCGTGAAAAGGAAGTAAAACGGGCTTACGGATTTGATGAAATAGCACTTGTGCCGTCAACAACAACGGTAGATATTGATGATGTAGATATATCTTGTAAAATTGGTAACTGCCAACTCAAAATACCATTTCTTGCATCTGCAATGGATGGTGTTGTGGATGTTAGGTTGGCGATTGTTTTAGGAAAACTTGGAGGATTGGCGGTGCTTAATTTAGATGGTGTTCAGACAAGATACAAAAATGCACAACAGGTGATAGAAAAAATCAGAAATGCCTGTAAGAAAAACACTAATGCTACCGAAATTATTCAAGAGATATATAAAGAGCCAATAAAAGAAGAACTAATATCAAAACGGATAAAAGAAATAAAAAAAAAGGGAGCAATATGCGCTGTTTCTACAATTCCAAAAAATGCCCAAAAATATTTAGAAATTGCTGAAGAGGCCGGCTGCGATATTTTTGTGGTCCAATCAACAGTTACAACCACAAAGTTTATCTCTACAAAACAGCAGCCGATTGACTTAAAAAAAATCTGTGGTTCAACTAAAATGCCAGTAATTATCGGGAATACTGTTACATATAACGCCGCATTAGAGTTAATGGAGACCGGCTGTTGCGGAATTTTAGTAGGCGTTGGTCCCGGTGCTGCTTGCACAACAAGAGGTGTTTTGGGAATCGGTGTGCCACAGGTGACCGCAATCGTTGATTGCGCATCTGCGAGAGATTCCTATTATAAAAAAACAGGAAAACATGTTTCAATAATTGCGGATGGTGGAATGATAACAGGCGGTGATATTTGTAAAGCGTTTGCCTGTGGGGCTGATGCAGTGATGATTGGTAGCGGCCTGGCTCGCGCAGAAGAATCGCCAGGTAGAGGTTATCACTGGGGTATGGCAACAAGCCATAAGAATCTTCCAAGAGGCACGGGGGTTTGTGTGGGGGTTTCTGGTAATCTTGAGGAAATACTTTTTGGTCCAGCAAAAACTGATGACGGAACACAGAATTTAGTTGGTGCCTTGAAAACAAGTATGGGTTCACTCGGCGCGAAAAACATAAAAGAAATGCAAAAAGTAGAAATCATAATCGCACCTGAAATAAAACACGAAGGAAAGATTTTACAGAAACTTCAACGCGTCGGTATGGGCAAGTAAGTTCGGAGTTAAGAGTTCGGAGTTCATAGCCGAATCTTGACTATGAACTATGAACTATAAACTATGATACTGATTTTAGATTTTGGTTCTCAATACACACATCTTATCGCAAGAAAAATTCGGGAAATGAATGTTTTCTGCGAGGTTCTTCCATATAATACAGATATTAGCGAGATACTCAGAAAAGAGCCAGAAGGCATTGTTCTTTCAGGCAGTCCTGCTTCCGTATTTTCAGGGAATGCACCTACTTGTGATAGTTATCTTTTTAATATGGGGATTCCTATTTTAGGTATATGTTATGGTATGCAACTTATTGCAAAAGTATTCGGTGGCGAGGTTGTGAAAGGAATCTTATGCGAATATGGGAAATCAGAAATTTTTGCTTCTCGAAAAAGCATGCTTTTTGACAAATGCCCAAAAACATTTAATGTCTGGATGAGCCATTCTGACAGAATAAAAACATTACCAAAAAAATTTGAGACAATCGCTAAAACGGAAAATATCAGTTGCGCTGCACTGGCAAATATGGATAAAAAAATATACGGTGTTCAGTTCCATCCTGAAGTTGTTCATACAGAGTTTGGCAAAAAAATTTTAGAAAATTTCGTTTTTAAGCTCTGTAAAGCGAAAAAAACTTGGAACTTAAAATCGTTTCTCAAAAACCAAATTCTTGAAATACAAAAACAGGTAAAAAATTCAACAGTTATCTGCGGGCTTTCAGGTGGTGTGGATTCTTCAGTAACCGCGATGCTATTAAAAAAAGCAATTGGTAAAAATCTTGTCGCTATTTTTGTAGATAATGGACTCTTAAGAAAAGAAGAATCACAGCGGGTAAAAACCATTTTTGCCAAGAAGTTCCGTTTGAACATTCACTTTGTAGATGCAAAAAATATTTTTCTTGAAAAATTGAAAGGTGTTGTTAACCCTGAGAAAAAAAGAAAGATTATCGGCAGAGAGTTCATAAATGTTTTTGAGAAAGAAGCAAAAAAAATTAAAGGCGTAAAATTTTTGGCACAGGGAACACTTTATCCGGATTTGATTGAATCATGCTCCGTAAAAGGTCCTTCATCAATAATTAAATCACATCATAATGTTGGAGGGCTACCTGAAAAAATGGAACTTGAACTTATTGAACCATTAAAGTTTTTGTTCAAGGACGAAGTCAGAATACTTGCAAAAGATTTAGGACTACCTGAAGAAATCATCTTCCGTCAGCCGTTTCCCGGTCCTGGATTAGCAATACGAGTCATCGGTGAGGTAACAAAAGAAAGATTAAAAATCCTCCGAGATGCTGATTATATCTTGATTGATGAGATGAAAAAATCCGGTTTTTACTACAAAGTCTGGCAGTCGTTTGCTATTTTGATACCTGTAAAGACCGTCGGCGTCATGGGTGATAGAAGAACCTACGAGAATGTAGTTGCTATACGAATTGTTGAAAGTACCGACGGAATGACCGCTAATTTTACAGAAATCCCCTATAAGATTTTAGAAAAAATATCTATAAGAATTGTGAACGAAGTAAAAGGCGTAAACAGGGTTGTCTATGATATTACCTCAAAACCACCCGCAACAATAGAATGGGAGTAAAAAATGAAATTGGTATATCGTGGAAAAGTGCGTGATGTATACGAAGTTGATAATGACAAACTGCTTATTGTCGCAACCGACAGAATCTCCTGCTTTGATTTTGTTCTACCGACATCAATTCCTGATAAAGGAAAGATACTAACCCGAATCTCGCTTTTCTGGTTTAACTATCTGAAAAATATTATTAAAAACCATTTAATTTCTTCTAATACCGATATAGAAGAGTTCAAAGACCGTGCAATGCTGGTAAAAAAAGCCAAACGGATAGATATTGAATGCATCGTTCGTGGTTACCTTTCAGGCAGTGGATGGAAAGAATACCAACAAAATTATTGCTGTGTCTGTGGGAATAAATTACCGCTCGGTTTGAAAGAATCAGAAAAACTGCCTTATCCGATTTTTACACCCTCAACAAAGGCCTCCGACGGAGAACATGATATCAATATTAGAGAACAGGAAGCAGAAAAAATCGTAGGATGTGAAATTGTTAAAATCATCAAAGAAAAAAGTATAATGTTATATGAAAAAGCATCACAATACGCACTATCAAAAGGAATAATAATTGCGGATACAAAGTTTGAGTTCGGGCTTGTTGATGAAAAAATTATTTTGATTGATGAGGTTTTTACACCGGACTCGTCAAGATTCTGGGAAAAAGAAAAATATTCGCCAGGCCTTTCACAAGAAAGTTTAGATAAACAATATGTTCGGGATTACCTTTTGTCAATCAGATGGGATATGAAACCACCTGTGCCGGAACTTTCGGAAGAAGTGGTTAAAAAAACTAAAGAAAAATATCTTAAGATAGAAAGGATGCTTTGTGGCTGAATACAAAATTTTAGTAAAATATAAAATCGGTTTTTTTGATGCTGAAGGTGAGAGGATTAAAAAAGATATTTTAAACTATAGAATTAAAAAAAGTATTTCTGTAGAAACTGCACAGGTTTATGAAATATCAGGAAGTATTACTTTTAAGGAAATAAAAAAAATCGCCATCTCCTTGCTTTCCGACCCTGTTAGTCAACTGTTTTTTGTAAATTTTAACTTAGGAAAAACAAAAGCAATAGAGGTTTATTATAAAAAAGGTGTAACTGACTCGGTCGCTGAAACGGTGAAACTGGGAATCATAGATATGGGCGTTAAAAAAAATCTATCGGTAAGAACTGGCAAAAAGTATTTTATAGACGGTAATTTATTGCAGAATGAGTTAAAAAAAATAGCTGAAAAAATATTAGCAAATAATGTTGTTCAGGATTACAAAATAGAATAACAAAAAAATATAGGGAGAAGCGAGAATGAAAAAAGGCAAAACAGCTTTGATAAGTGTTTCTGATAAGACGGGTGTTGTAGAATTTGCAAAAGGACTGCAAAGACAAAATGTAAGAATTATTTCCACGGGCGGTTCATTAAAGATTCTGCAGAAAGCAGGAATAAAAGCTGTGTCTGTAGAAAGTATTACGGGTTTCCCGGAGGTTCTTGGCGGCAGGGTAAAGACCTTGCATCCGAAGATACATGCAGGTATTTTGGCAATGCGAAACAAAAAGCATCTGGGGGAATTAAAAAAATTAGGAATTGACACCATAGATATTGTTGTCGTGAATCTGTATCCTTTTGAAGAAAGTCCGTCAATTGAAAATATAGATATTGGCGGTGTTGCCCTTCTGAGAGCCGCTGCCAAGAATTTTAAGGATATTTTAGTAGTTTGCGATCCAAACGATTATTCTTGCGTAATCGAAAATATTAAAAAATCAAAGAATGATATATCGTTTAAAAAAAACTTGATGGCAAAGGCATTCAGGCATACAGCATACTATGATTCCGTTATTTCAAATTATTTTTCAGAGGAAAAGTTTCCTGAAAAAATAACAGTGGGGCTTAAAAAAATTTCCAGTTTGCGTTATGGAGAAAATCCTCATCAGCAATCTGCAATATACCAAAACTCCAAACTCCAAACTCCAAACTCCAATCTGAAGCAATTACAGGGCAAAGAACTTTCCTACAATAATTACATAGATTTGGATTCTGCATTTAATCTTGCATCTGAATTTAAAAACCCTTCTTGTGTAATTGTAAAACATTGTAATCCTTGCGGCACGGCATCAGCAAAGGACATATTTACAGCATATGGGAATGCTCTGGTATGCGATCCTGTTTCGGCATTTGGCGGAATAGTGGCGTTTAATAGAGCAGTTGACGGTAAAACCGCAGCGGAAGTTATTAAAACCTTTACCGAGTGCATTATTGCACCGTTCTATTCAAAGGATGCCTTAAAAGTTTTTGCTGCGAAACGGAACCTGCGGGTATTGGTTAAATCAATCAGTCGTCCGGATATACGGATACCAGAAGTGCGTTCAATTTCTGACGGAGTGCTTGTATCGGATAAGGATATTAAAATTTATGAGAAATTAAAAGTTGTAACGGAAAAAAAACCTACAAAACAGGAATTGGAATCCTTGGAATTTGCCTTTACAGTTGCAAAGTGGACAAAATCAAATGCAATTATATTAGTGAAGGGAACCCAAACGGTCGGGGTAGGTGCAGGTCAGATGTCTCGAATTGACGCACTAAAAATTGCCAGTATCAAAATGCAATCAATTTTCAAATTTCCAAATTTTCCGACTTCTGGTTCGCTTGTTCTTGCCAGTGATGCCTTCTTTCCTTTTCGCGATGTGGTTGATGAATCAACGAAAATAGGTGTTACATCAATAATACAACCCGGTGGTTCAACAAGGGATGCTGATTCCATATCTGCCTGTAACGAACACGGAATTTCAATGGTGTTTACAGGATTGAGACATTTCAGACATTAATAAAAAATGAAAACGGTATCTATTAACTTACTTAATGCAGATAAAACCCAACTTCAAAAAATAAGCAAGGATTACCTTCTGTCACTAAATCTTGAGGAGATGAAGGCAATACAAAATTATTTTCAAAGCAAGAAGAGAAACCCGACTGATGCCGAACTTGAAACAATTGCACAGACATGGTCGGAACATTGTAAGCATAAAACTTTAACAGGCAGTATTCAATACAGATGGAAAATGGAAAATGCGCCCGAAGGAAGTCCCCGTGGGAGAAAATGGAAAATAAAAACATACAACAATTTATTGAAAGAAACAATTTTTAAGGTAACGGAAGAACTGAATAAAAAATGGTGCCTTTCCGTTTTCAAAGATAATGCGGGAATAATAGAATTTGACAAAAAGAATGCTGTTGCTTTTAAGGTTGAAACGCACAATCATCCTTCAGCACTTGAACCATATGGCGGCGCAGAAACAGGCATCGGTGGTGTAATAAGGGATATTTTAGGTTGCGGGCTCGGGGCAAAGCCAGTAATGAATACTGATATTTTTTGTTTCGGACCGCTTAATTATCCCGACAAAAAAATTCCTGAAGGTATTCATCATCCAAGAAGAATCTATAGGGGTGTTGTTTCTGGCGTCAGGGACTATGGGAATAGAATGGGGATTCCAACAGCAAACGGTAGCATAATTTTTGATGAGGGCTATATGTTCAATCCACTTGTTTATTGCGGAACGATTGGAATTATGCCGAAAAGTAAAGTGTCAAAAAAGGTTGAGCCCGGCGATATAATTCTTTCTGTTGGTGGAAGAACAGGAAGGGATGGAATTCATGGTGCTACATTTTCTTCACTATCACTGGATAAGGATATTGAAACAAGTGTTGTTCAGATAGGCAATCCAATTGTTGAAAAAAAATTGGCTGATACAATTATTGAAGCGAGGGATAAAAATCTATACAACGCAATAACCGACTGCGGTGCCGGTGGTTTTTCATCTGCAATTGGGGAACTTGCAATTATATCTAACGGGGCAAAGGTATATCTTGAAAAGGCACCTCTTAAATATAAAGGACTTCAGCCATGGGAAATATGGATTTCCGAGGCGCAGGAAAGGATGGTGTTTGCTGTTCCAAAAAAGAATTTAAAAGAAATCTTAAAAATATTTAATGATGAAGATGTTTCTGCAACACCTTTAGGTGAATTTACTAATACAGGAAAACTTGAAGTTTTTTATAATGATAAAGTAGTATGTTATATAGATATGGATTTTCTTCACAATGGGGTTCCGAAAACAAAAAAGGTTGCTATATGGAGTGACAAGGCAAAATCAACTTCCATGATTCCCATAAACACAGGAAAGTTGTGTGCTTTATCTAAATTAAAAAAGATTTTATCATCCTTCAATGTATGTTCAAAAGAGAGTGTCATCCGCCAATATGATTATGAAGTCCAGGCACAAACAGTAATAAAACCTCTTGTAGGAATGAAAAATGATGGGCCATCCGATGCCGCAGTAATAAAACCACTTTTTGATTCTTGCAAAGGGTTCGTTGTATCAAATGGAATAAACCTGTATGGAAAAACCGACCCTTACTGGATGGCTGCGTCGGCGATTGATGAAGCACTGCGGAATATTATTGCTGTAGGCGGCAATCTGGCCCGAACAGCGCTTCTTGATAATTTTTGCTGGGGTGCACTGGATAAACCGGAACAACTTGGGGGTCTGGTAAAAGCCGCCCAGGCATGCTATGATATAGCAAAAGTTTTCGGAACGCCTTTTATCTCTGGAAAAGATAGTTTGAATAACAAATATGTTTTACAAAACGGCAAACTGGTATCCATCCCGCCTACACTGTTGATTTCCGCTGTCTCCGTTATAGATGATATAAGGAAGTGTATTACTATGGATCTGAAAAAAGCCGGCAATCCGATTTATATCGTTGGAACTACGAAGGATGAATTCCCGCCGACGGTTGAACCGAAAACCGCAAAAGAGCAGATGATTGCTTTGCAGAAAGCGATTCAGAAAGAAACGGTTGCATCCTGTCATGATTGTTCGGAAGGTGGAATTGGTGTTGCATGTAGTGAAATGTGTTTTTCTGGTGAATTTGGCATGGAGATCATCTTAAAAAATATTCCTGTTGAAAATAAAATGTTAGATGAAGCAGTTCTCTTTTCAGAATCAAACAGCAGGTTTATTGTTGAAGTGAAAAGGGAAAAAGAAATTGAATTTAGAAAATTTCTTAAAAGAAAAATTTTTGCTAAAATTGGAATTGTTCTTGAAAGTAAAAGGTTTATTGTCAAGGGAGTTAACGCAGATATAATAATTGATTCTGATATTTTTGAATTAAAAAAATGCTGGCAGAAAACATTGAGCGAATATGACTAAAAAATTTATTTTTGTTACAGGCGGGGTTGTTTCTTCTTTAGGAAAGGGTATTACAACGGCATCCATCGGACTTCTTTTGAAAAGCAAAGGCATTAAGGTAAATGTGTTAAAAATGGACCCGTATCTAAATGTGGATCCGGGTACGATGAGCCCGTATCAGCACGGCGAGGTTTTTGTCACAGAGGATGGTGCCGAAGCGGATCTGGATTTGGGATATTACGAAAGGTTTTTAGATGTAAATATGTCAAGAATAAATAATGTTACCACAGGGCAGATCTATGAAACTATTCTAAAGAAGGAAAGAAACGGCGATTATTTGGGGAAAACAATTCAGGTAATACCACATGTTACCAATGAAATAAAATTAAGGATAAGCAGGGTAAGTGAAAATTCAGATGTAACAATCGTAGAACTCGGAGGGACCGTCGGGGATATAGAAGGGCTTCCGTTTTTGGAAGCGATAAGAC
Source organism: Elusimicrobiota bacterium (assembly GCA_016218625.1). Classification (GTDB taxonomy): domain Bacteria; phylum Elusimicrobiota; class UBA8919; order UBA8919; family UBA8919; genus UBA8919. The sequence continues at coordinate 127 of JACRDL010000123.1, read as the reverse complement.
AGTTTAAAATAGATAAAGGCAGAGAAAATGTTTTATATATACATCTCACACTGATTCCATATATTCAGGCAGCAGAAGAATTAAAAACAAAACCGACGCAACAGTCGGTCGGAAAACTTAGGGAAAT
>JACRDL010000122.1 GCA_016218625.1 Elusimicrobiota bacterium | reverse complement strand
CTTTTTTACCGATATGTTCAAACGCTTTTGCCACACTCCTTAAATTCCCCATCCCGTAGTCAATTATTACAATCATAAATATAATTATACTAAATTTCAGAAATTTTGCAAATAAAAAAATCCGATGAAATTACTTTTACTTAATCCCATCGGATTCCGGCAATATTTTTTTATTAAGAACCTATTTATGATGAACTTTACTGGACAGTTATATCTGCATAATCCTCAGCCCAATTTTCCGAATAATCAACAGCGGTGTAACCGATTTTGTAATTGCCAGCAGAAATTGATTTCAGAGTTATATCTAATCCCTGAGAACCAATTGTTATAAAATCAGGTGCTCTGATTTCAATTCTATCGTCAGTCGCTGTTATTCTTTGATAAATTGGTCTAATCATTCCATTGGTCTTAATATCAATAGGTGTTGGACCTGTATCTGATGGTTCAAACGCAGAAATAAATTCACCTGCTTCCCACTCATTACTTTCTGTACTTATAATAACTGAAAACGAAAGTGTAATTGTTGATGCCTCTGTGTTCCAGTCGGTTTCTCCTGGTGAAAGATATACCGCAGGCACCTGAGCAAAATAAATATTATTTTCTTCTTCATCCTCACCAGCATAATCAAATGATTTTATGGCCATAAATCTATAATTTGTACCGCCATCGCCTGTTATTGCAAACCATTCTCCACCCCAGGACATAGAAACTACTATTGAACTTGTAAAAATGTCATCTTCATCTGGTTCAACCTCAACATTACCGTAAATATCTACTTCACCAGCATTGTCTTTACCAAGTGTAAAATTTATTGATGCTATATCATTATCATTAGCAACATGGGTAATTGTTGCCGTGCAGATAACAACATCATTCGGGTCATCGGGGTCAATAGTTTCTTCATCTGCTCCTGTATCTATAGTCGGTGCAATGTTATCATTGGATTCAATTTCAAGATAATTTGTAAGATAACCTGCCCATAAATTCATTTCTGCAAAAGAAACATCCCCATAATCATTTTTATATTTATTCTGATATGGTGGGTAATAGACAGATATTCCATAACCAAAAGGTCTGTTTGTTCCGTTAATACGATACAAAACAGCACTATCAATTGCAGTCATACAATCAAAAGCCCGCTGACGAACCATATCGTCAGTAGTGATAGTAACATCTTCGGTAATGTTGTCCATCAGGTTTCTTGCCAAATGGTAAATATCAAGTGCATAAGTATCTCCGCCGTGATTTTGTGTATCTTCTTTTGATTTTGCAATTTCAAGCCAGTTGGGACGATTGCCGGGAACATCTTCACCTGCTGTAAATTGTTTTAAGGCAGAAGCAAGTCCGTTGAGTGCGGTTTCAACAGTCGCAATTTTTTCTAAATCAATTACCGAAAGTGTGATACCTAACCCTTCATTTTTTCTGTCTGCCACTTGGTCAAAAGATGTTTTGTAAGAGTCAGCAATTTTTCTGCCTAAATCCTGCGATGTTGTATTTGGATTATTTTTAAGGTAATCTAAAATTTTATCATACTGCCAGCCATAACCTGGTTCTGTTTCTTCAGAAGCGACATAGACCTTTCCATACTGTTTCATAATGTGAAGTGTCTGTATATCCGCCTGAAGACAGGCATCAAAACCTATTAAGTCAAATTTGTTTATTCCCGTTTTCTGTGTCGCTTCAAGCATCGCCATATCAATTTCTTCAAGAGTAAGGTCATCATCACCGGTTGTTTCATCAGCGCCAAAACCTTCCCAACTCATACCATGGTCGCCAAATATCAAAACATATTTTTCTGCAGGATAATTTGTAACTGCCCACTGAATAAAACCGGAAAGCGTTGCAGAGGATGCCATATTTACTTCACCTAAATCCACTTTTTCTTCAAGAGAATTTTGTTTTACATAAAATCTTTTAGCGGTTGTCCAGTTGGGAATATTTAATACTGCTTCATTAGAATATCCGGGATGTCTATCAAACTGAACAACCCAATTTATATCAGACGAAGAACCAACCGATGCCATTTCTTCCAAATCTTCAAGTCCAGATGATTCCAAATCATTATCATATGACTCATAACACATCACAGTCCATTTTTTAGAAAAACTGGAAGTTGGTCCGCTTTTTTCTGTTGTAGGTCCACCAGTAGCAAGGAGTCCGGCACTATCATATGCTTCAAAATAATATGTGTAATCGCCTGTTGACAACAGAGTTGAATATGAATAAATTCTTCCTACTACATAAGAATTGGCATCATCAGTAATCATTGTGAAACCTGCGGTTGAAATTACGATACCGTTTTTCTTTATGAACAATTTTGGATAACCAGTTTTGGGCGCACTGTTATCAATATCTGTATATTTTACTCTGAAATAATAGGTTGTATAAGCATCGCCCGTTTCAGGATTTAAGCCATCAGAAGTATAATTCGTTTCAGCCATCCATGATAGTACAGGTGCATTTCGTTTAGCATTTATTTCGGCTTCAATTTTTTCTTGTATTTTTTCGTCTATTTTTTTTGACTGTTTTTTTATTGCATTGGTTATTCCGAAATTAAATCCAGCATCCGTTTTTACCGATAGAATTGACAACATTAAAATCGCTAGAATTATTTTTTTCATTGTGCACCTCCGGATATTATCTGCTTACATTTCTCAATTTTTTGGAGTGATGGTTGATGATTAGGGTCATATTTCAGAACTTCCTGAAATTCCTGTATCGCCCACTCGTATTTTCCTTGTTTCATATATTGAGTCCCTTTATTGAAATGTGTAGTCATTATTTCTTTTTTTTCCGTTTCTGTTAACTGTGGTTGCGTTGGTTGAACTTTTTTTGTTTCAGGAATTATTTGTTCCGATTTTTGTGCTACTTTTTCTTTTTCTCCTCCAAAAGAAAAATAATAATTCAACCCCGCGTTAAAAACCCATTGAACGCCGTTAGAAGAAATATCTCTGTTGGTATCAGTAAGCCCGATAAGAACGGGACCCATATCAATGTTGAGCGTAAAATTTTTTTCTATAAAATACTCGTTGCCTATAAAAAACCCGAACGCATAGCCCTCGCCATTACCCGCCTCAACCCATGATGATTGAAACAAAATGTAATCCGCTTCACCTGAAATATAAAAAACGGCTTTATCTTCGGGATTGAAATAGTGATTGAGCCGCAATCCGCCAACCAAAACATCCGGGTCATATGCGCCCCTTGTTTCAATAGATGTCTTGGATGTAATACCGTATTTCAAAGAAAAATACGGATAGCCCAAACCAACTCCAAAGGTCTTGTTAAGGTCATTCGCATAACACATGCTGTTAACTAAAAAAATCATAAGAAAAACGATTTTTTTCATCTCCACTCCTTGCCCCAAATAAAAAGGGGCACATATCCTTATCGGCCACCATCAAGTAAATCCGATACTGACTGCCTCCCCTTCCGGGTTTCCCCGAAAAAAGAAACAGCCTTCCCCTTACTTGATGGTGAGAGGATAAAGACCTCTTTAAGAACAAGGCGTTCCTAAAAATTTATTTATATTTTATCCCAAAGAACAATTACTAAAAACAATTTTTTAAGCAGGTACTGGTGAAACTGTTATTCTAACTTTATATCCCAGCAATGAAAGATATTCATAACAATCATCCCATGTCAGACCGAACTGTTTTACATCAGCCAATCCAATATGAGAAACTAAACTTTTAATTAATTCAAAATCTTTTTCGTCGTAATCAGTGTTACATACAACATCTTCCGCCCAATTTACCAGTTCAGCAAGAGAAATTGAACGATTGACATATTCCAGTAATCTGTTTGCAACTATTTTCTTAGTAATTTTCATGATTTACCTCCGTAAACTTTCTTATGTCCTAAATTAACTGGGAACTTTTCATGAATTTCTACCAGTTCTTTCCGTTCATTGTATATTTCTTGATAAAATCTAACAACATTCTCCTCGTTATCAACCTCTTTCACATATTTTGCTGTATAACCTAACTTTCCTACAACTTGATACCAATACCTTCATCCGCCATTGGGCAAGTTTTCCCAGTTTTGGAATTTCTTTTCATTCTTTTGTCGTTTCTTAATAATTGTCTCATCCAAAATGTTCCCTCACGATATCATTTATACATAAATTTTTGTTAAAAGTCAAGTATTTTTATTTTATTTTTTTTGTTTAAAATAAAACTCGATTAACCGATGAATTGTGAAAGAAATTCATAACATCTTTTTTGTTGAAGGTATTCCCTTGATTTTTTTGTTGATTTTTACTGCCTGCTGGAGTGCTTTTGCAAAACCCTTGAAAATGGATTCGGCTATGTGATGGTTGTTTTTTCCGGTATGATTTTTTATGTGGAGGTTCATACCGCAGGACGATGAAACTGCTCTGAAAAATTCTTCGATGAGTGAATAATCAAAATTTGACATTCCATGTTTCCGCAAACACGAAATGTTCTTTTTGAATTTTACATCAAACGAAAAATAAGGTCTGCCAGACAAATCAATTGCGACATAACTTAACGCCTCGTCCATAGGAAGTAAAAAGTTCCCGTACCTTGTTATGCCTATTTTTTTTCCGAGAGATTTTTTTATGGCTTCACCGAGTACGATTCCCAAATCTTCAACGAGGTGATGATTGTCAACTTCCGTGTCGCCGCTTGCTTTTATTTCCAAATCAACCAGCGAATGTTTTGAAAAAAGCGAAAACATGTGGTCTATAAATGGAATTGTCGTTTTTATTTTATAATTTCCGCTTCCGTCCAAGTTAAGCGAAAGTTTTATATCCGTTTCTGCGGTTTTTCTTTCTATCCTCGCTTTTCTCACTTTTCCTCCTGTGCTTTTTCAAGTTTTTTAATTATTGTTTCTTCTTCATCGGTTAAAATGCTTTCGCCGTCAAGCGAAAAATTACCTTTTGTTGCTTCTTCAATAAGTATCAAAAGCAGTTCTATTTCCCGATTGGTCAAGTCAAGGGTCATTTTTTTTATCCATGTAATCCGGAGCGAAGCAAGAAATTTGCAAGGAACCTTGAGGAGCGACTACGCTCTCAGGAGCGACGAACAGAGCGAAATCCGACAGGGTGGTCGGATGAGCGTTTCCGATAAATTTGCTTGCGAGCGACTCATCATTTTCTTATTTCAATTGATTTTGCGTGTTCAAATAATCCTTCCATTTGGGCAAGTTTCATTATTTCTTTTGCCGATTTTTTTAATGCCGATTTTTCATACTGAATAACCGACGATGATTTAAGAAAATCATAGACGGACAAGCCAGACGAAAATCTTGAAGTGCCGCTTGTCGGTAAAACGTGACTCGGTCCTGCAAAATAATCTCCGACTGCAACAGGCGAATAATTTCCGAGAAACATTGCTCCGGCATTTCTGATTTTTTGTGAAACCTTATTAGCGTTTTTTGTCATAATTTCAATATGTTCAGGTGCAACCTCGTTTGCGATTTTTACTGCCTGTTCCATATTTTGTACTCGGTTAATCTTTATTTGTGTTTTGTATTTAGATGTTTTATTTTTTACAAACTCTGATACTTTTCCCGAGACCGAAACCAAAGTTGCTCGTGCACTTTTGTCATGTTCACATTGTGCGGTTAAATCGGAAATAATGAAATCAGGATTTGCAGTGTCGTCTGCGATTATCAGAATTTCCGACGGACCTGCAAGCATATCAATCCCAACATCACCGAAGACCTGCCTTTTTGCCAAAGTTACAAAAACATTTCCCGGACCTACAATTTTATCAACTCTTGGAATTATTTTTGTTCAGTAAGCAAGTGCAGCAATCGCCTGAACTCCGCCGACATGGTAAATTTCATCAACGCCGCAAATTTTTGCCGTCGCAATGACCTCTTTTGTCAAATTTCTCGGCGGACTGACCACAACAATTTTTTTAACCCCCACAATTTTTGCCGGAATCGCCGTCATCAAAACCGTGGAAGGATAAGAAAATCTTCCGCCAGGAACATAAATTCCTACCTTTTCAATCGGATTAAAAATGTGTTTAATTATTATTCCGTTTTTTTTAATAACGGTAGATTTCGGGAGTATTTTCTTTTGAAAAATTTCTATATTTTTTTTTGCCAGTTTAACAGCATTTAAAAAATCTTTATCGGCATTTTCTACAGCAGTATCAATTTCCTTTTCGGAAATCCTGAAATCTCTCGGTAAAAGTTCTATGCCGTCATACTTTTTCGTGAAATATGAAACGGCGGAATCGCCTTCTTTTTTTACTTTTTTAATAATTTTTTTCACGGTAATATCCATAGTTTTTAATTTTACATTTTTAATTTTTAATTGTCAATGACCCGTTTTATATCGGCACCAAGTTTTTTTAATTTTCCAACGATGTTTTCATATCCGCGGTCAAGATATTCAAGACCAGTAATTTCGGTTCTTCCCTTTGCAGAAAGTCCGGCAAGTATAAGTGCGGCTGCTGCCCTTAAATCGGATGCAACAACTTTTGCTCCGGTAAGATTTTTAATGCCTTTGACAATTGCCGTATTTCCTTTTATTTTTATATCCGCTCCCATTTTGATAAACTCAACTCCCGCTTGAAGACGATTTTCAAAAATGGTTTCGGTTATAATACTTTCGCCTGAAGCGATTGACATCAATGCCATCCATAGCGGCTGTAAATCAGTTGCAAATCCGGGATATACCTGTGTAGCGGCATCAACGGGCTTAATTTTTTTAGAACCCTTAACTCTTAAAAATTTATTTGCCATTGATATTTTCATGCCGGCAAGTTTTATCTTTTCAATCAGTGATTCATTGTGTTCAAAAATAGCATTAGATATTTTTATATCACCGGATGTTATAGAAGATGCAACGATAAATGTTCCAGTTTCAATTCTATCTGCTATAATTTTATAACCTTCTGAACAACCCGTCAGTTTTTTTACACCTTTGATTTCCAAAGTTTTGGTTCCGATTCCTTTTATATTTGCCCCCATTTTTATAAGAAAATTTGCCAAGTCGGTTATCTCGGGTTCAACAGCGGCATTTTTGATTATGGTTTTTCCGGAAATTACTGTAGCGGTCATCAAAAGATTTTCGGTAGCGCCGACAGACGGGAAATCAAGTACAATTTGAGTTCCTTTTAATTTATTTGCTGCAAGTTTAACATTTCCGCCGGCAACGAAATGTTTTGCTCCTAATTTTGCTAAACCGTCAAGATGAATATTTATGGGTCGAATACCTATCGCACAACCTCCGGGAAGCGGTATTTCGGCTTTTTTGAATCTTGCCAGAAGAGGACCCGCTACCAGGACAGATGCTCTCATTTTGCTTACAAGTTCATATGGAGCATCAGTCCGCAATTTACCGTTGCCTGTTATTGTTATTTTATTTTTTTCTTTCTTTATTTTTTTACCGAGATGTTTTAATAGTGCAACAACGGTATTTATATCCTCAAGTTCGGGCACATTGTCAATAACACATTTACCGTCGGTAAGAAGTGTGGCTATAAGTATCGGAAGTGCGGCATTTTTTGAACCGCTTATTTTAACATTACCGCATAACCTTTTACCGCCGTTAATTATTATTTTGTCCATAAATCACTCTTTCTTGTCGGGAATAATCATTTATAATTTTTATGTTTCTGAATTTATCCGCTTCCAGCATTTTTCTTATTTTTTTTGAATGGTGATACCCTATTTCAAACATAAGAAATCCGTTTTTTTTTAGAAGTTTTCTGCTCATCGGAACAATTTTTTTATAAAAGTTCAATCCGTCTTTTCCGCCGTCAAGTGCAATTTTAGGTTCATGCTGTATTTCTTTCTGCAATTTTTTTATTTCCGAACTTTTTATGTAGGGCGGATTGGAAATGATAATATCGTAAGTGGTAAGTGGTAAGTGGTAAGTGGTAAGAGATTCAAAAATATCGCTTTGAAAAAAAGTTATTTCATCTAAAACACCGTTTAATTTTGCATTTTTTTTAGCAACATGCAGTGCTTCTTTGGAAATATCAGTAGCGACTATTTTGGCGTCAGGAATATATTTTGCGAGTGAGATTGCAATATTTCCGCAACCGGTACCGATATCAAGAATAGTAGTAAGTGGTAAGTGGTAAGCAGTAAGTAGATTAAGAACCGCTTCAACTAAAATTTCTGTTTCCTGCCTCGGAATAAGAACATTTTTATTGACAAAAAATTTAAGCCCCATAAACTCCGTCTCTTCCGTAATGTAAGCCGTAGGCAGCCCCTTCTTTCTTTTATTCAACAATTTTTGATATGAATTTTTTTCGCAGGTTTTTATATTTTTTTTGGAAAAGTAAAATTTAGACGGTTTTAATTTCAAGCAATGTTCCAGTAATATTTTCGCATCGTTTAATTTTTTTTCGCCCAAGTGCTTATTCCCATAATTAAGGAGTTCCGCCGGATTCATAATTCCGCCTTTTTGAATTTTTCAACTATACCGTCTAAATTGCCGTCCATTATTGTTGATATGTTGTGAAAATTTTCGTTCAAACGATGGTCGGTGATTCTATCTTGCGGGAAATTATAAGTTCTGATTTTTTCGCTTCTGTCGCCTGTCCCAACCTGTTTTTTTCTCTCATCGGCAATTTTTTGCTGGCGCTGATTTTTTATTACATCAAACAATCGCGCCCGCAATATTTTCATTGCTTTTAATTTATTTTTTAACTGCGACCTTTCGTCCTGACATGACACGACGGTATTGGTCGGAATATGTGTAATTCTTACCGCCGAATCAGTTTTTTGAAGATACTGTCCTCCGTGTCCGCCTGCACGGTAAGTGTCAATCCGCAAGTCGTTGGAATTTATTTCAACATCAACATCTTCCGGCTCAACAAGAACGGCGACGGTAACGGTTGAAGTGTGAACCCGTCCGGATGCCTCGGTTTCCGGCACCCGCTGGACGCGATGTGTTCCGCTTTCATATTTAAAAAATCCGTAAGCACCGACACCTTCAACCGTAAAAATAATTTCTTTTGTGCCGCCTATTCCGGTTGAACTTAAATCCAGAACTTCTGTCTTTAAACCTTTTGATTGGGCATATCGGGTGTACATTCTGTATAACTCTGAAACAAAAAGCGCCGACTCGTTGCCACCCGCCGCCGCCCGTATTTCAATAATGATGTTTTTTTTATCAAGAGGATCTTTTGGTTTTAACATTTCTTCAAGTTCAAAAGTTAGTATCTTCTTTTTGTTTTCAAGTTCAGAAAGTTCTAACTTCGCAAGTTCTGCCATTTCAGAATCTTCTGTTTTTAAAATTTCATCAAGGTGAGATATTTCTATTTCAATCTTTTTATAATTATTGAATTTTTCTATGAAAGGATATAACTCTTTTCTTTTTTTTGATAATTCGCGAAGTTTTGTAGAATCGTAATTTATCAAAGGATCCGAAAGCGATTTTTCTATATCGGCATATTCCTTTTCAATAATTTTCAATTTATCAGTTACCATAGAATTGAAAAGGCAAAGAATCCCTTTTTAAGAATAACTTTGCCTTACAAATTTTTTTATATGTCTCTACTTCTCTGCCGTATCTTTCGGTTCCGTTTCTTTTTTGACACTTCGCGTCATATCTGATTTTTTGGTAAAATCCTTTTTAGGTATGTGTTTTGGAACTGCTTTTTTGATTTTCTTAAGCGGTTTAATTTTCATTATTACCGTTTTAGGTTTGCGTTTTATGGTTTTACCGCCTGTCGTTGAATACTTTGATAAAAATTTATCCACTCTGCCGGCAGTATCAACCAATTTCTGCTTGCCGGTAAAAAAGGGATGGCATTTTGAACAGATGTCTAATTTTATCTCCGGTTTTGTTGCCCTTGTGATAAAACTATTTCCGCAGGCACAGGTTACTTTACATTCCACATAATTCGGATGAATTCCTTCTCTCATTTTTTTATACCTCACTTTTTGTAAACTTTATTTATTATATAAAAATAATTCTAAAAGTCAAGGAAATTATTGTTAAGCAATTATTTATTACCCTTTATTTTCCCAAGTATTTTAACGGATTCATCGGCCTGTTATATTTTCTTACCTCAAAATGAAGATGGGGTCCCGTTGAATATCCTGTTGAACCCATTTTACCGATTGTCTGTCCTGCTTTCACAAATTGCCCCTTCTTTACAAAATAAGAACGAAGATGTCCGTATCTTGTCGAGAATCCGTTTTTATGCCGTATAATTATCATTTTTCCGTAGCCCGCCTGTCGCCCGGCGAATATAACTTTACCGTCGGAAGATGCCCTTATAAGCGTACCATACCATCTTGCCAAATCTAACCCTTCGTGAAATCTTCTGTCTCTGAAAATGGGATGTCTTCTTAACCCGAATCTGCTTGTAATTCTACAATTTATTGCCGGCCATAAAAAATCAGCAAAGTGAATTTTGATGCCAGGAATAAAAATTTTATCTCCTATTTCGGGTTCTTCAAAATCCACTAGACCGTTTGCCAATAAAATTGTTTCATCATTAACTTTATATTTTTTTGCGATCGTTTCAATCGTTTCACCTTTTTTTACCGTGTGAATATGCCCCTTTTTATTTATTACAAAGATATTCTGTTGGGGTTTAAGAATTACAGATTCTAGATTATTTATTCCTCTGATAGTAGAGACATCCGTGCCGTATTTTTTTGCTATTGTGTTTATGTTTTCATTTTTTTTAACGGTGTGAGTTAAAATCACGGGTTCATCAAGTTGTTTGAGATATTCATAATTCGAAGTTTGCGGTTTTAAGTTGATAACTAAAAGTTCGTTATAGGAAGGTTTTTCCAGCACTGCCGTGAGATTTAAAGTAATAATAGCGGATAGCAAAATAACAACAGGCAGGATTTTGTAAAAAATTTTCATTTTCTAACCATTTCCTCCCACATAAGCGAGCAAGAAATTTGTAAGGAACCTTGAGGAGCGACTACGCTTTCAAGAGCGACGAACAGAGCGACCGAAGGAAGTCCCTTTAGGGACGAAATCCGACAGGGTGGTCGGTGAGCGACCGCAGGGAGTCCCTTTAGGGGCTTTTCCGACAAATTTGCTTGCGAGCGACCTTTTATTGCGAGAACTCCATTGATTTTAAGAAATCCTTGTTTGATTTTGTGGCGGATACTTTTTCCGTCAAAAGTTCCATCACTTCAACGGAAGAAAGCGGAGTCAGAACCTTTCTTAAAATCCAGACCTTGTTTAATTCTTCGCTACTTAATAAAAGTTCTTCTTTTCGTGTCCCGGATTTATTAATATCAATCGCCGGAAAAATTCTTCTGTCCGCAAGTTTTCTGTCAAGATGAATTTCCATATTGCCGGTGCCTTTGAATTCTTCAAAAATAACATCGTCCATTTTGCTTCCTGTATCAACTAATGAAGTTGCAATTATTGTGAGAGAACCGCCCTCTTCAATGTTTCGCGCCGCTCCGAAAAATCTTTTAGGTCGCTGCAAAGCGTTTGAATCAAGTCCTCCGGAAAGCACTCTTCCCGACGACGGCTGAGCCGCATTGTAAGCACGCGCTAAACGGGTAATTGAATCAAGTAAAATTACGACATCCTTTTTATGTTCAACGAGCCGTTTCGCTTTTTCCAAAACCATTTCCGAAACCTGAATGTGTCTGTCCTGCGGCTCGTCAAATGTTGACGCGATTACCTCCGCCTTAACGGAACGCTGCATATCGGTAACTTCTTCGGGTCTTTCATCAATAAGAAGAACGAGCAGATGAATTTCGGGATGATTGGTGGTTATTGAGTTTGCAATTTTTTGGAGAATCATCGTTTTTCCTGCTCGCGGCGGCGACACGATAAGTCCTCTTTGGCCTTTGCCGATGGGTGTGAGCAAATCCATAAGCCGTGTTGTAATCTCGTCCTTTTTTGTCTCAAGATTTATTTTTTCCTGAGGGTAAAGCGGGGTTAAATTATCAAACAAAACCCGTTCCCTGATTTTTTCGGGATCTTCGGAATTTACTGCCTGAACTTTCAACAATGCCAAAAACCTTTCATTTTCTTTCGGCGGACGGACTTCACCCGAAACGGTATCCCCTTTTCTTAGTGCGAACTTTTTTATCTGAGATGGCGAGATGTAAATATCTTCGGGCCCCGGCAGATAATTTGAATTGGGACTGCGCAAAAATCCGAACCCGTCTGGTAGAATTTCAAGAACTCCCTCGTCAAACATAAGTCCGTTCTGGGTAATTTGCCCCTGCAAAATCTTGAACACCAGTTCCTGTTTTTTTAGTCCCGCAATGTCGTCAAGTTTTAATTGCTTTGCCAGTCCCGTTAATTCCGCCATGCTTTTTTTTGACAAGGCAGAAATATCCGTCTTGTTTGTCTGTTCCATTTTTCCTCCGAACTTCAAGATAAGCCACGGAATTACACAGAATTTCACAGAAGTTTTTTCTGTGTCATTTCTGTGTCCATCTGTGGCGTTTTTGAAATTCCAATACTATAAAATTAAAGATTAAAAATTGTAGGTAACATTTTTTAGATTTCTTCCAGGATTATCATAAATGATAGGATTTTTTGATTTAAAATTAGATAAGTTATCTCAACTTTTGTTATTTTACAAAAATTAAATTATTTTGTCAAGCCCTGTTAGAAAAAATAAAAATTTTAATTTTTAGGTTAAAGTATTTCTAACAGGGCAAGTATTTTTTAACCTGAGAATTTATTTTTTTTTCTCCGAAGGATTCCGTCGCCCCCAAAGGAACTCCTCCCACGGGGACTCCCTGCGGTCGCTTCGGTCGTCCCTAAAGGGATTTCCTTTGGTCATTTCTTAATACAAAATCGGCAAGTTTTATTTTTTTGCTCAATGACATTTGTGATGCAATTCTTTTTGTTGCTTCCGATTTTGTAAGTTTATCCCGTTTCATCAGGCGGCTTATCTGCTGATTTTTTTTGCAATATACGACTATAATTTTATCAAACATTTTTTCAAGGCGTGCTTCAAATAGAAGCGGAACATCAACGACAGCGGTAAGTGGTAAGTGGTAAGTGGTAAGTGACTTTAATTGTTTTTTAAGTTCTTTGATAATTAAAGGGTGGGTGATTTTTTCAAGTTGCTTTCGTTTTGTAAAATCCGAAAAAATTATTTTTGCAATTTTTTTTCTGTCAAGTATGCCGAATATTTTTTTTATCTTTATGCCTATATTTTTTTTATAAAAAATCTTTTTTGCAATTTCATCACAGGAAATCGTTTTTATCCCCAGTTTTCTGAACTGATTCAGCACCGTTGTTTTCCCCGATGCAATCCCTCCTGTCAGACCAATAATCATAATAAATCTCTAATTTTCTAATTCTCTAATCTCTTTCATATCAGCCCAGTTTTTGCCCACCTTTACATCCACAACAACAGGTATATCAAGTTTCATTGCCTTTTCCATCTCGGATTTTATTATCGGAACATATTTGTCAATTTCATCTTTTTTGATTTCAAACAAAAGATCATCATGAACCTGCAAAAGCATTCTGATTTTATCCTGTTGGTTCGCAATTTTTTTATAGATATTTATCATCGCAATTTTTATTATATCGGCGGAAGTGCCCTGTATGGGAGTGTTTATTGCCGTCCGCTCGGCAAAGGAGCGTATTTGGGCATTCGGGCTGTTTATCTCAGGGAGATACCTTATTCTTCCGATAAGAGTGGTTACATATCCGGTTTCTTTTGCCGTTTTAGTTATTTGCGTAATCCAGTTTTTTACACCGCTATATTTTTCAAAATACTGGTTAATGTAATTTTGCGCTTCTTCAGGTGTAATTCCCAACTGTTGCGAAAGTCCCCACGACTGCTGACCGTAGACAATTCCGAAGTTTATGCCTTTTGCCCTTTTTCTCATTTCCTTTGTGATGTCCTCTTTTTTTAATCCGAAAACCTCCGCTGCTGTTGCGGTATGAATGTCCGCTCCTTCAATAAAAGCGGCACGAAGTGCCTTATCTTTTGTGATATGAGCCAGCACCCGCAGGTCAATCTGCGAGTAATCAAAAGATGCAAAAATAAAATTATCTTCGGGAATAAAACCCCGCCGGATTTTTCTTCCGAGTTCGGTCTTTACGGGAATGTTCTGAAGATTAGGTTCCGACGATGAAAGCCGTCCCGTTGATGTAACCGTTTGATTAAACTGAGTATGCAGCCGTTTTGTTTTTAGGTTTATTTTGGAAATTAGTGCGTCGACGAATGTTGATTTAAGTTTTGATATTTCCCTGTATTCCAAAATAATTTTCGGCAGTTCGGATGTTTCTGCAAGTATGGTCAGCACCTCTTCTCCCGTAGAAAAACCGGTTTTAATTTTTTTGACCGGGGTCAATCCCATTTTGTCAAAAAGTATGCGGGCAAGTTGTTTCGGCGAATTAACATTAAATTGTTCTCCCGCCGTTGAATAAATTATTTTTTCCAATTTTTTGAGTTCCACGTTAAATTCGTCGGACAATTTTTTGAAATATGTTTCGTCTAATTTTATACCGGTATTTTCCATTTTGTATAAAACTCTGGTCAGTGGCATTTCAATATCGTTAAAAAGTGAAAGCAGTTTTTCTTTTTCTAGTTTTTCTTCCAAAATTCCATAGCATCTTAAAATAACTTCGGCAATTTTGCAGAGAATATTTTTTGCTTGCTCAATTTCCATGTTTTCACAGTTTCCGACGACAGAACTTATTTTTATTCCGAGATGTTCAATCGCAATTTCGGAAAGAGAATGATTTTTTCCGGAAGGATTTAAAAGATATGAGGCGATTTCGGTATCAAATATTTTTGATATGTAGATGCCGTATTTTTCAAAAATGGTAAATTGCGATTTTATATTATGTGTGATTTTAGCCGTTTTTTCGTTTTCAAAAACCGGCTTCAAGTGTTTAAAAACTGTTTCAGACGGTAATTGTCCCGAAGAGGTCAGTGTCCGATGCCCTACCGGTATGTAAAAACATTTATTTTTTTGGGCAGTTAGAGCGATGCCTACCGGTTTGCCGAAGGTGTCGTTTGAAATTATAAATGAAAATTCCTTTTTACCAGTTAGCTGGTTTGCCAAAGATTCAAGTTCGCAGTCCCTTAATATTACTTTATAATCGTTGTTTGTATTATCCGCGTCATCTTCTTTTACGAGTTGTCTTATCAGCGAATAAAATTCCAGTCGTCTCAAAATAGATATAAGTTTTTCATTGTCCGGATTTTGAGGTCTCAATTTTTCAAAATCCACATCCATCGGAATATCTTTTACAAGGGTTACAAGTTTTTTTGAAAGGAGCGCAGATTCGGAGTGCTCCGCGATTAATTCGCCGGTTTTTCCTTTGATTTTACTTTGATTTTTTATAATGTTTTCTAAAGTTCCGAATTCATGGATAAGTTTTACCGCCGTTTTTTCTCCAATGCCGGGCACGCCGGGAATGTTGTCGGACGAATCGCCGGATATAGCAAGATAGTCAATAATATTTTCCGGCGGTATTCCCCAGTTTTTTAAAACTTCATCTTTATCATATGTAATATTTTTTGGTTCATTAAGGACTTTTATATTTTTATTCACAAGTTGCAGAGCGTCCTTATCGCCGGTTACAATCATTACATCTATTCCCTTGTTTTTCGCTTTTTCGGAGAGAGTGGCGATTAAATCATCCGCTTCAAATCCCTCTTTTTCATAAATCGTAATATTTAATGCGGAAATCACTTCTTTTACCAATGGAAACTGATTTTTCAGTTCGTCCGAGGTTTTTTTTCTGTGTGCTTTGTATTCGGAAAACTCTTTGTGCCTGAAAGTCGCAGCCGGATAATCCAGACAGACAGCAATGTAGTCGGGTTTGTAAGTCCGTAAAATTTTAAGCAGCATCCTGGTGAAGCCGAAAACGGCGTTGACCTGCTCGCCTTTTGAGGTTGTCAGATTTTGTATAGCGTGGTATGCCCTGTGTATCTGGGCGTTTCCGTCAATAAGATAGAGGGTCATAAAAAATTAAGAATTAAGGTTGATAGGGAATCAAAATTTCGGTATCTTTCGCGACGCAGTCCTTGTCGTCAATTTTTCCACTATTCAATTCCCGTATTTGGTTTAGAAACTTATCACTTGCAAAAAATCTTTTTGATATATCGTTTATATTTTCATAACCTGTTGTTTTATAATAAATAAATCTTTGTGTCTCTTCTGTCTTTATTTTAAGGATTGTCATTTCTATCCTTCTGTTTTTTGCGCGGCATGTTTCCGTTTCATTTGAAGCAACAGGATTAAATTCCCCGCATCCCCTGATTTGCAGCCGTTTCGGGTCAATCCCATTTTTTATCAATTCGGACGCCACACTCCAACCCCTTTCGGCGGAAAGATACCAGTTGTCTTTGTATTTTCCCCAGCGGAGAGGTGTTGAGTCCGAATGTCCTTCAACGATGACCGTTCCCGGATTGTTTTTCAGATAATCGGAAACATCAAGAAGAACGCCTTTGAAACTTTCCGAGACATCCGGGCTTCCTTTAGGAAAAATAATATCCTGCGAGAATGTTACCTTTATTTTATCGGCGGTTAAAGATATTTTTCCGAATTTTTCAAGTTTTTTAACGAACATCCGGTCTTCGCTGATTTTCAAAGCTTGCTGTTGGATGGTGGTCAAGGCAAATAGGATAAGAAAAAATATCATCAGGTTTGTCATCATATCGCCGTAGGGCACCGCCCACATATTAGGGTCAAGTTCTGCCGACTCTCCGAACCTTCTTCCGTAAAATACCGCTTTCCTTTTCATAAACCTTTTATTTATCTGTCCCTTTAATCGTGGAGCGAAGCAAGAAATTTGTAAGGAACCTTGAGGAGCGACTTCGCTTTCAGGAGCGACGAACAGAGCGAAATCCGACAGGGTGGTCGGATGAGCGTTTCCGACAAATTTACTTGTGAGCGACTATTTCTCCCTATACACCACATAAATTTCTATTCGTCTGTTTGATTTTTTATGTTCTGCGGTGTCGTTCGGATACAGAGGATGATATTCCCCGTAACCGGCAAGCACCAGCCGTTTCGGGTCAATCCCTTTTTTTTGAAAATATTTTACAACGTTCCTTGCCCTGTCAAGCGAAAGTTCCCAGTTTGACGAATATCTCAGTCCTTTTTTTATAGGAGTGTCGTCCGTATGTCCCTCAACTATTACGGTATAAGGCACATCGGTTAGCCACGCTGACAGTTCATCAAGCGGTTTTACGGCTGAAGGATTCAGTTCGGCGCGGCCGAGATTAAAAAGTATAGGCGAATCAAAAATAATGCGGATGCCCTGCAGGTCGGATTTTATTTTAAGTGATTCGTCAAATTTATTTGGGACGATTTTTTCCGGAATAACGGCTTTTTCTTCTTCAATATGGGAAATTTTTATTTCTTGTTGTACAAATGTTTTCTGAATAGATGCATGGGCTGTTAGCTGAGCATCAAGTGACATTCTTGTTAATGCCCACAACATCATAAAAAAGAGCATCAGGTTGGTCATCATATCGCCGTAAATGGTAAGCCATATCGGCGCTCCTGCATGCTCTCCTCCATGAAATCTAATGTAACTGAATTTTTTCCTCATCTTTTTATCTTTTTAATCGTGGAGCGAAGCAAGAAATTTTTGAAGAGCCTCAATCGACGAAGTCGTTGCGAGGCGGAGCCGAAGCAATCTCATGAGATTGCCACGAGCCCCGATGTTCATTGGGGTTCTCGCAATGACACTTCGTGTCAATTTGCTTGCGAGCGACCCTCATCTTTTTCTTACCCGGTAGGCAAGATACGATTCAAGTTTTTTTCGCAGAATTAAAGGAATGTCGCCTGCTTGAATCGCCAAAATACCTTCAATCATAACCTCTTTTGAAAGTATTTCCTCCTCGGATAGTGCGTTGAGTTTTGAAGCGATTGGCAGGAAAATAAAGTTAGTTGAAAATATTCCATAAAATGTCGTGGTAACTGCTATAGCCATTGATGAGCCCATAGTTTTCGGGTCGGCAAGATTTTTTAAAACCTGAACAACACCGATAAGCGTTCCGAGAAGACCGAAGACAGGCGCATATGTCCCCATCGTTCTGAAAACGCTTGCATTGGCATTATGTCTTCTCCGAATAAACACAATTTCCGTCTCAAGATTATCTCTTATCAAGTCGGCCGGAAGGCCGTCTATAAGCATCTGTAAACCCTCTACTAAAAATCTATCATCCATTTTCTGAATATCATCCTGAAGAGAATCAATGCCTGTGCGTTTGGATTTTTCACATAGCCGCAGCATTGTATTTATGATAACCTCCGGTTGCTGACGGTATTTTTTCGGAAAGAATATAAAAGTTGATGCCTTCAACGCCTGCCGCAACTGGCTCCACGGCACGGAAATAAGCGTTGATGCGAACGTTCCGCCGAAAACAAGCAGACCGGAAAGAGGACTGTAAAGCAGGTTCACGATTCCGCCGTGATGCATTACGGTATAAACGGCACTAGCGCCAAGTATAAAACCCGTTATTGTTAAAATATCCATAGTAACATCAGTGAGTTCATAGTAAAGAGTTCATAGTTCATAGAAACTACGAACCACGAACTACGAACTATGAACTATGAACTGCCCTTATCCTCCCCTTTCTTTCTTCAGACGTTCTTTTATTTTTGCAAGTCGTTCCTCTCGGGTTTCCGTTCTATCTTTCGCCCTTGTCGTTACCGTTGCCGAAGGTTCCGTCGGCTGGGATATTGAAACTGATTTTTCCGGTTCGGATTCGGGTCGAGAAATTTCCCCTTTAATTATAGTTATTCTGCCATCATTTCTGAGTTTTCTCATCGTCATAATAATTCTTTTTTCTTCTTCGTTAATTCTTACCTGCGGGACTGCCATATTTAGGTCAATTTCCTGCTTAAGCATTTCCGCAGCGCCCGGCGGAAGCGTTTTCAGCACTGCTTCGCGGGTTGAGTCCTTCGCATTTTTTAGCCCGATTGCCCATGTAGGAAGCGGTATTTCCCTGAAAAGCGTTCTTAAACCGGCGGTATCTATAAAATACAGATCATCAATTGATAAAAGTTGCACCCTTACCTGTTCGGCAAGTTCCGAATTATTTATTGCTAACGCCGACAAAATATTCTCGCAGGTTTTTTTATCGGAACGCTCGCACAACTCAATTATTTGAGCGGATCCGCCGATAAGATAATCAATTTTTTTCTTCAATTCCAACTCCATTATTTCAACATCGTCGGGTTCCAATTGTTTTACATTGGCGAGTTCCACCGCCACCCTTGACTGTAAATCCGAAGGTAATTGGGACAGGACATAACTTGCCCAATCATTTCTTAAATAACTTAAAACAAGCGCGGTTCTGTCGGGCGATTCGTCTTTTAACAGATATGCAAGATTTCTAAGATTTCCATCGTTGATAAACGCAAACAGTTTAGGTCTTCCGGATTTGCCGTCGTCCAATGCCATTGTAAGTGAACCGATCCCGCCGCCTTGACCCGCTGCTGCCGCTGAAGATGGCCGTGTTAGAAAATTATCAATCGGCTGCTGAGATGCAGGTTTAGATGAAAGTGTTCTCAAAAGATGCTTAAAGAAAACATTCAGAGGACCGAACAGAAAAAATGCGAATAAAATTATGGAAAGATACCACATCATTGAAGGAAAGGTTGTAGCAACACTCCACCATGGGATTTTCTTTTTGTAAAATTCCGTTTTTTCAATTATGAGTTGGTCTCCGCGGACCGTATTGAAATCAACAAGACCTGTTATTATTTTCCTTGCCTCTGCGATGACATTGTCAGGCACATTTTTATCAAATTTTACCGTTACGGTTATTTTTTTGATAAATTGCTTTAATATCTCAATTTCTTTTTCTGCCGGCGGAACTATTACCTGAACAGGCGCCTGCGAGACCTTTTCCTCCTCAAGTATGTTTTTTTTGGTTGGCACACCCGGTAGAATGTATTCCTTCGGCGTTTTTTTTATCTCGGGCGACAATTGTTCAATCTGCAATTTTTCGCGCGGTTTTGACTTTGTGATTTCTTCAACTATCGGCTCAATTTTTATTATTATTATAAAATCCTGGGGGCTTAAAAGTTTGCTAAGCGAGTCCGCTATTCTTTTTTCTATGTTTGTTTCAAGAGTGAGTTTTTCTCTATCAATGTTATCAACAGCGAAAAGGCAGTGAGTAAGTGAGTAAGTGAGTAAGTGAGTAAGTAAAAGTAAAAACAGGTAAGTACATATTTTTTTCATTTTCCGGATAAATCATTTTGTTTCTTCGTCTTTATCTTTTGTTTCTTTTTCATCAGGAAAAAACATACTTGCCGCCGAGGATTTTACTAATGCATCCATTTCTTTCTGCCAACTGTCTATTTCAAGGTCACCCAATCGTTTCTGCCAGGACCTTTCATTCGCGTCAAGCATCTCTTTTAGCATCATAATTTCCGAATCCTTTTTTAACAATTTTTCTTTATATCCCAGTTCCATCTGTTTCATCCGGTCAGTGGTGTCCGTTAATTCCTCTTCTACTTTTAATTTAGCATTCTGTATATTTTGAATACCCGCTTCCTCTTTTTGATACTCCTGTTCCCATTCCTTTATCTTTTTTTCCATCTCCTTTTTTAGTGTGCCGAAGTCCTTTTCTTTCATCTGAAGAATCTCTTCCCATTTGTTCTGTTCTTCCTGTAACCGTGTTTTAACGAGCAATAAATCCTCTTCTAAATTCCGTATTTTTGTGCGGGACGATTCAACAATAACATTCTTTTCATTTAGTTGCTTTTCAAACTCATCTTTTTTAGCAGCCCTTTCCTGGGTCAGCGTTTCAATTTTTGTTTCCTTATCTTTCAGCAGTTTCTGCAACTGCTGAAGGAAACCTTCAAGCGAGCCGATACTTGTTAAATGTTCAGTTATCTGGCGCTCTTTATCTTTCAATTTTGACTGCCAGTCGGCATTTAGGGCATCAATTTGCAATTTAAGGTCCCTGATCTCTTTGTTTCTAGCGTCAAATTCCTTTGTGAATCTTTCTCTCTGCCGGGCAAGTTCTAACGCAAATGACTGCTTTGCAACATCCAAAGTTCTCTTTACATCGCTTAACCTATCTCCTCCTGAAACCGGTTTGTTTTCCATTTTGTTCCTCCATTTTTAAATCAGAATTAAGGATTAAGTTTTTACTTATCACTTACCGCTTAATCCTACTTTCTTGCATGATTGAAAATACTTGTTTTCAAATACTCAAAATCAAGCGGTTTCAAAATACAATCAACCGCACCTTCACGGAAAGCAGCAACAACATTTTCTGCATCCTTAAACCCTGTTATCATCATAACCGGAAGTTCAGGGTCAGCACTGCGGATTTGTTTTAAAAGGTCAATGCCATTTATGTCGGGCAGATTGATATCCAGAAGAATTAGAGAAAATTGTTCCTTCCGAATTGTTTTAATTACTTTTTCACCTTTATCAAGTAAAACTACATCACTTCCGTCTGAACTTAAAAAAACTTTCAGTAATTCTCTTATTTCCGCCTCATCATCTACAACAAGAAATTTCATCTGACACCTCCTGAAAACTTGACCACGGAGACATGGAAGAACGGAAGCACAGAAAAAATCTTTAATTCCGTGTTTCCTAAATTCCGTGCTTCAGTGGTAATCTTTGAAATTCCGATATTCGTAATTCTACAAAAAAACTATAATTTTGTCAAGTGCTAACTTACCACCCATTTCTTTTTTGTCTCCTGTAAGAATTTTTCAACCTTAAGTGATAATTCCTGCGGCAAGGAAATTTCTTTTTTTTGCCATATATCGGAAAGCGTTTTTATCACTTCCCGTTTAATTTCTTCATTCTGTTCCGTCTCTGGTAATCCCGCTAACTCAAGCAATAACTCTACCGAAGCGGGCGAAGACATGCCTTTTAATATATCAATTGTATTTAATCTTTGAGAGGTATCGGTATCCTGAAGCATTGTTTTAATAATTACGATGGCTCTTTCCGGGTTATACTTCCACAACGACTGAAATGCTTTTGCTCTAACAAGAGGGTCATCATCTTCAATGAATGGTTGTAATAATTTCTCGCCGATGGTCACATCCGTCTCGGAAACAAGTTCGGCGTCAATCACATCAATTCCATAAATCTTTTGTGTTCTTGAATCAATGTCGGTCATTATTTTATCAATTTCTTCCGTCCCATATGTTATAGACGGTGTTTTACCGGAACCGGATTGGAGAACCAGTTTTTCATGGAATGCTTTCAGTCGTTTATGACTGATATAACCTGAAATTAAAACAAGCAGAAAAATGAAACCGCCTAATGCAGCAAAGCCACCCACAGAATAAAAAATATATGTTTTTTTAAGTTCTTTTTGTTGACTGTCAATTCTACCCATTTTTTCGTCTATTTGATTTAATCCGACCGAAAGTTTTGCTATTTCATTTTCTGCTTTTGCCAACACTGATTCCAATAATTCTTTCTGCGGACCTTCTTTTTGTTTTTCAACTGTTTCTTTCTGTTTTTGTATTCGCTTTTCGGATTTAGAGATGACCGTAGATACCTCTTTTTTTAGAGGGACTCCCGGTAGCCCCAAGGATGCCGTCTCAACCTCTTTTTTCGCATGGTTGTACATTTTTATTACCTCAGGGTCAGGGGAGAATTTATTAAGTTTTTCTAAATAGGGCAGGGCTGACTGATATTCACCGGCAACATAGTACTTCAAAGAAATTTCATTGAGACACAACCCCAAGAAATCCTTTGCCTGTTTGTCTTTGGGGTTTAATTTTAAGCCCTTTTCTAAATCTGATATAGCGTTCTCCGTGTCGCCCTGCGTATATTTCTCACCTGCACGGAAAAAATAGTCCTCCGCAGACATAGCAAACAGAGAGTGAGTAAGTGAGTAAGCGAGTAAGTGAGTAAGTAGTAGCGGGCGAATTGCTATTCGCCATATGTTGTGGGATAGCAATCCCACCGCTACCCGCTTAATCGCTAATTTTATTTTCATTTTCATTCCAATATATTTTTAATTTTTTCTAACAGTGTTTCCGGACGGAACGGCTTTTCAATAAAGTCCACAACCTGCAGAGTTTTATTCAGTTCAAAAAGATGGCGCAGTCCGCCTTTAGAGGATGCGATAATAATGGGAATATTTTCTGTTTTTGTATTTTCTTTTAATTTAACAGCAGTTGAAAAGCCGTCAACCCTCGGCATTACAATATCCAACACTATTAAATCAGGGATTTCTTGAATTGCTTTAATCAGTGCATTCTCACCGTTTGATGCTTCAATAACCTCGTAATTTTCCCGGGTCAATGCAAAATGAATCAGTGCTCTTGTTTCCGGACAGTCATCAACAATCAGTATTTTTTTCATATACAGATGATTACAGCGATTTATAAAGAACGATTACGGCGATTAACGACGATGATATTATCTCTGTAATCGGTGCTTTTATCGTTGTAATCAGTTTTCAACAATCTAATTTTACATTTTTAATTTTTAATTGTCAATACTACGGAAGTGTCAATGATTGCCCGACATTCAACTTGTACGGGTTATCAAGTTTATCCTTATTCAATTCGTATATTTTCCGCCATTGTGATTTATCACCGTAAAATCTTTCTGATATATTAGGCAGTGTATCACCTTTTTTAATAATATATGTTTTTGGCTTTTCTATTTTTGGAGCGCCGGGTTTCTCTTTGAGAAAGTCCATTATCTGGCTATTATCAGGGTCATATTCAAGTGCCTTTCGCCAGTTTGATTTTGCTTTGGCGGTATCACCCATCGCCCAGTAAGCGGAACCCAATCTAGTCAGAGCAATTATATTGTCCTCCTCAAGTTCCAGAACGGTATTGCATTCGGCAATCGCCTGAACATATTTTCCGTCGTAAATATTTTCAAGTGACTGCTGGAGTTTTCTTTGAACAAGCGTCATTCCCGATATGGATTTTTCCTGCGCCGCCACATCCGGATATTCTTTACTCATCAGTTCAAAAACTTGCCCAAGCGAGATATCATCAGGCGCAAGTTCCGTAGCATACCTTATGGCATTTAATGCGAGAACAGGATTGTTTTCAAGATATGCGGTTACGCCTTTGCGCGTAATTTTTGCAATGCGAGTTGTCTCCGTTTTTTCGGGAATTATTGATGCAATCGGCACAAGTTTCTTTTTTAACGATTGAGCACCCTGATGCTCTCTATTTAATTCAAGTGCCCTGTTTATGTTTTCAGTCGCTTTTGAATACATTCCTTTTCTGTATGCGTCCTGAACATTTTTAATTAAGAGTTCAGCGGCTTTTCTGTCATCGTCAGTGATGGTCTTGACCGGTGGTTTTACTTCTTCTGCGAGCGGTTTTTCCTCTAATTCTTCTTCTGTCGGAAATTCCGGCTCAAATTTTGGAACTGCGGGAATAGGTCCGAATAAAACGGAAACCGACACCTTGTGCGTTCCGTAGGTCTCATTTATTCCGACCAAAGGATAAAGAAATACATAGTCCAGTTTATAATTTTTCTGATTAATTCCAAATCCCAATGTCAGTCGCCTTAAATCGGAACTTCCGAAAGTTAAAGAGCCCCTTAGAGCAAAAACCCTTTGGGAAAAATATTTTTCAAATCCGGATATTATATTGGTATCGCCGGATTTTGAAAGTATCTCAATTGACATATTTGCCGTTTTCGGCGTATATGCAAAACCGGTCATGTATGTCTTTTCAACTTTATCCGTTTCCTTTAATCCGATGTCAGGTGAGTTGATATTTTGCATTGTAAATCCGAGATTGTATTTCGCATCGGGACGGTAGAAAATGCCGACATCCGAGGAGAGTTTTGACTTACTGGTTGCATCCTTAAAAACCGGGTCGGGTTCAAAAGAAGGATCGCCACTTTCATTTATTGCATTTACCGTGTATTCATCGGAACCGTATTTATGAGATAGTGATTTCATTGTTAAGCCAAATCCTAATTTTGGCACAACACGAAAACCGTAAGAAAAAGAAATCATTTTTTCTGAATATAAACCTGATAATGACAGTGAATAAATTCCCAAGCCTGCCGTCCCGTATTTTCCGAACGGATTGATATATGAAATTAAGGAAGTTCCTATATTTGAATCGTCGTCAAGTCCGAAATAAAGCCGCCCGTAAGAAGCAAGAAACTCATTTTTTTCAACCCTGTAAAGTCCGGCAGGATTATAAAAAACGGCATTAGCATCGTCGGAAATTGCGGTAAAAGCGCCGCCTAAAGACGCAGGTCTAACACCGGGCGAAAATTCGTCAAAAGCGGGATAGAGGCAGGTGATATGGTGATATGCTGATAAGTTGATAAGTAAAAAGATACCAATAACGATTTTCCGTATCAACATATCATCGTATAATCGTATTATTATTTTATTCAGTATCTGGTAATTTTTTTTATCCATAATTTTATCTAATTCTCTGTCGTATAAACTAATTCTCTAATTCTCTGCCCTTACTTCGCCACTACCACCGTGCCGTTAAATACCTGCCCTTCCGCTTCAATCTGGTAAATATAAATCCCGGATGGCACAGCACTGCCGTCATTCTTACCGTCCCAGGTTATTTTCACATCATATGGGTCAGAATAATTGACAGGCATATCCTTAATATATGAACCGTTTATTGTGAGGATTCTGCCACTTACAAATTCAATTTCCCCGCAAGAAATAATAAAAATATCATTTTTATTATCGTCGTTCGGAGTAATAATTTTCGGTTTGACCTCCCCCAGTTCAAATCCGGCAGCAAAAAGACAGTTCATAGTTAATAGTTCATAGTTAATAGTTAAAAGCAAAATCAACAAGATTCTGCGAACTATGAACTCCGAACTCTGAACTAATTTTATCATTTTATCCTCCGACGAGTAGCACCACACTTAAGTGTGCGCTACTTTATATGGGCAATTGTACCGTAAAAGTTGCTCCTTTTTTTTCTCCCTCGGATGATGCCAGAATTTTACCGTTATGTCTTTGAACTATACCGTAAGAAATTGCCAATCCCAACCCCGTGCCTTTTCCCGGGTCTTTCGTCGTAAAGAAAGGCGTAAATATTTTTTCTATGTTTTCCTTTGATATTCCATCGCCGGTATCTTTGAAAGAAATTTGAATAAAATCCGTAGCGGGCGAATTGCTATTCGCCTTATTGCGGGATGGCAATCCCGCCGCTACCGTTATCGTTAACATTCCGCCGTTTTTCATTGTGTGGATTGCATTCGTGATGATATTCAAAAATACCTGTTGTATATGGGCGACCGAGACATTTGTTTTTGGGATATTTGTCCCATAATGTTTTATTACCGTTATTTTTGATGCGATTATATCAGACGAACAAATATCCAGAGATGCGTCAATAATTTTTGTGATATCAGTTAATTCAAAATGGTAATCCTTCTGCCGCGAGAAATCCAAAAGTCCTTTCGTGATTTTCCTGCATCTTTCCGCCGCTTTCGTTATTTTGCCGAGTGTTTCTCTCAAAGGGTCATCCGGAGAAAGTTTTTCAAGCATTATCTGCGATTGTCCCAAAACGCCGGTCAAAGGGTTATTGAGTTCATGCGCGATGCCGCCGGCTAATTGCCCCAGTGAAGCCATCCTGTCCAACTGTATTATCTGGGTTTCCGATTTTTTTAAGTTTTTTGCCATTTTGTTGAACGATTGAGCGAGCGCCGTCAGTTCGTTGTACCCGGCAAGAGTTATCTCGTAATTAAAATTGCCAGCGCCTATTTTTTCGGCTCCTTCTTTCAACCTTGACAACGGCTGCGTTATTGAACGGAATAAAATTATAGACAGACCCGCTGCCAATACGATTGCAATCACGGAAAGTCCGACGGAAATAAGGAAATTTGTTTTTTCAAGCGAAATGGATTGTTTTTCCGCTAAATTAAATGCCTCGCTTTTTGAAATATAAATTTCGCTGATTTTATTTTTAAGTTCGTTTAAGTACGGCATAATGTTTTCGTCAACCTGCGATATCGCTTTTTCCCTGTAGCCCCTGTCATATGTATTTATTATGTTTTTCCATTTTGCCATAACGGTATCAACCGAATTCACCGTTTCAATAAAACTTTCATATTCTACCCTGCCGGATTTGAAATTTTTGAGTTGTTTAAGATAGTCGTCTGTTTTTTGTTTCAAGCCCTTAGCATAGTCCAGAAATCTGCTTTTTTCAGAAGAATCTCCGAGAATGAGATAGAAATCAAACGCACCGGCTGATTTTTCAAGATAGTACTGTATTTCACGGGTCGCTGTCATCAAAGAATAATTCTTAACCGATTGCCTGAGATAATATCTCTGTATTCTTCCCTGGAAAAACAACACTCCCGCTACCACTATTATAATAGTAATCATCAAACTGAACGAGAAAATAAGACGTTTTTTTATGGTCATGGAAACACCAGTGGTAAGGGCAGTGAACGGAAGTGGTGAAAAAGTGAACTGAAGTATTCTTTCTTTCACTTCTTTTCACTTCCCCTCACTCTATTTCACTGCCTCCAACTCCTTTTCCGCCTCCGTTACATTCACCCCTTTGACTTTATATTTTTCTATGATTTTAATCAGGAGCGATCGCATTTCATCCGTCGTTGCGCCCCTCGTTTTCAACCGTCTGTAATATGAAATTGAAGAATTGTAATCAGTTCTTGCCGTTTGCTGAATTTTCAGCACCTCGGTTCTTTCTTTCCGGGCGTCGGAAATGTCCAGACCGCTATTTTCGTATTTTTTCGTTAATTTGTCAAGTAATAAAAGTCGTTCCGGAATATCCGCAGCCATAGATACCCGTTTTTGGTAATAGAGCATTGAGTCCTTAAAGGATTTTTCAAGTTCATCTTTTTTCTTTATTTTTTCCATTTCTGCTTCTTGCTGCGCCGATATTTTCTGAAGTTTTTTTGATTCTTCCTGAACCCGCTGTGCCTCTTTAAGTTTCTCAGCCGACTCCTGCCTTATTCTTTCTGCCTCTTTCTGGAATTTTTCCGCTTCCAAAAGTGATTTTTTCGCTTCCGCCTCCGCTTTAAGTTTCGCTTCCCTTTCCTTCAATAAATCTGCTTCTTCTTTTGTGATTTTTTGCTTCCCGAATTTTATATTGAGTGCGATTTTGTGAGTTCCGAAAGTATCCTTTATTCCCGATAGCGGCCATAAAAACGCATAATCAAACGAAAAATTGTCAAACCGCACCGACGAGCCGATAGAGATTGTTCTCCATCTGCGGCTCCCAAGCGACAAGCCGCCTCTTATAGCAATATTTTTTTGAGAGAACCATTTTTCCGCTCCGGCTAATATGTTGATGTCGTCATCCTTGCTCACCGTCTCAAAAGAAAACAGATAGTCATCTCCTTTATATGCGAATCCGCCGCGGTAGACAGCAGAAAGTTTGTCGGTATTCAGAAGTCCGATATCCGGTTTTGTTATATTTTTTGCCGAAATACCGAGTGAGATATTTTTTGAATACGAGTAAAACATTCCGATATCGCCCGTTAATGCCGACGATTTTTTACCGTTGTCAAACACGGGATCGCCTTCCGTTCGTATTTCATCACCTGTTATATTGATTGCGGTTCTGGTGTAATCGTCGCTTCCGAACGACCTTGATAGATTTTTCACCGTCACACCCGCAGACACATATTTGCTGAACGGATAACTATATGAAAGAGCGATTGCCGTCTCGTCGTATAAGTTGGAAAGTGACAGATTATACCATGAAATCCCCGGCGTGCCGTATTTTTCGGTCGGCTGAGCATATCCGATGAAAGATGAGCCGATTGATGAATTATCGTCCAACCCCATAAATAACCGCCCATAATTTGATGTGAACTCGGCTTTTTTCAAATAAGACATTCCCGCCGGGTTATAGAACAGGGCGTTTGCATCGTCGGAAATTGCCGTAAAGGCGCCGCCCAAACCCTGAGGTCTCGCTCCGATATTCAGTTCGTCAAAAGCGCCATATGACAGTGAACAGAAGTGAACAGAAGTGAACAGAAGTGAACAAAAGTAAATCACTTTCTTCCACTTGTTTTCACTGTGGTTCACTGTTATATTCAGTATCTGGTTAAGTTTTCCGTTCATTTTATTTTATGTAGTTGCGAGGTTTCCTCGCTACATTTTGGCAGGGAGACCCTGCCGCTACTAAGCCGGGCAGGGCACGGAGCCAGCCAAAATATCTTCCCCCGAAGAATTTTGTAGCGGTTGCATTGTATGCAACTGCCTTGAGGACATCCGT
>JACRDL010000120.1 GCA_016218625.1 Elusimicrobiota bacterium | reverse complement strand
CTAATTTTGATATTATTTCTGATGCTGATATTTCAAAGGTCGAATCTTGGCTCAACAACAGACCGAGAAAATGTCTCGGGTTCTCTACTCCAAACGAGGTTTTCAATTCGCACTGTTGCACTTAATGGTTGAATTCACCTTGCTCTTTAACATTTTGAAAGGAATCCTATAGACCTCACCGGTACCTTCGGAGGTAAGAAACAGGTAATCGTTAGTCATGCTTAGTCCGGAAATTTTCCTTGTGATGGCGGTAGTTGCAGATGTGCCAAAAGCAGGAATTTCATATTCCGAGAGTTGGCTTATTTTTCTCGCTTGCTCGTCTAAAAAATACCTATGAACCTTGCCTGTGTCCGCATCTGCAACAAAAATATTTTTCCCTTTAACGAAAAGTCCGACGGTGTTCGGATTTGAAAGTGAAAATGTCAAATCAACAGTTAAATTTTTGTCTTTTTTGTGACGATAAATTTTATCGTCCTGAGAATCACAAGACCATAAAAATTTACCGGAATCAAAAATTGCCGACGGATTGGAGCCCGGGCTCTGAAAACTTCCGGAAATTTTCAGTGTATTTTTATCAAACTGAAAAATCTTTTTTGAAAATGCATCACATATCCACAACTCTTTTTTATTGGATGCGATACCGGCGGGATATATATTAGAAAGTTTTGTTGATTTTATAAGCGAGAGTGTGGCATCAAATTTATGTTTATATATAGTTGAAGAAAACCAGTCGCAAATCCATATCTCCTTATCTGAAATTGTAATCCCGGCCGGGTGCAGTGACGGTATTGAAAAGTATGCTATGCTTTGCGGAACTGGCCGGGCAAAATAATAAATCGTAAAAATTATTACAAACAGCGAAAAAACAGCAGAGGAAATTTTTATTATTTTTTTAACGGGTAATATCTTTTTTATCTTTAGTTTTTCGTCTCGATTGCCGGACAAAAGTTTTGCTAATGATTCTTTTGCATCCGCGTAATGCGGATTTATATCAAGCGCAATTTTATATTCTTTTGCGGCATTGCCGAATAATGCCATTTTTTCATAAACCCTTGCAGCATCATAATGAATGTTGGCAAACTCGGGAGAAAATTTCAGCGCCTTGTCAAATTCGTCAAGCGCCCGAGCAAACATTCCGGCCGCAAAATATGCCTTTGCAAGATAATAATGTCTGTTGGTATTTTTTATTTTATCCATTTTTTAAGAAAACTTCGTAACCACAGATTCCACAGATTATCACAGAAAAAAATCTTGTGAAAATCTCATGTTAATCTTGTGGTTAAAAAATTATTTTTACCGTTGTTCCTTTATCTTCTTCGCTGGTAATTGTCAGACGGTATCCGTATGCATCCAGGATTTTGCGAATCTTCATCAAACCCAGTCCGAAACCTATCTTTTTTTTGGTTGAAAAAAACGGTTTTGTAATCTTTTCCACAAAATGGGCGGGAATGCCGCGGCCCGTATCTGAAAACTCAATCACTATACCTTCCACGGACAACCTTTCAATTTTTATCGTAAGCAACCCGCCATGAGGCATTGCATCTAAAGAATTTTTAATTATTTCTGTAAAAACCGTTTTAAGATGTTCTTCAAAAATGCTTATTTCCTGTATTTTTTCTCTGACATCAACGGATATTTTAACATTTTTGGCATCAGATGAATCCTTAAATTCTCCGACTACTTTTTCAAGCAAATATGCCGCATCTATCAATCCTTCTTCTTTCTTAAATGGCTGTGAAAACCAAGAAAGCTCGTCGGCAAGTTGAGACATCCGTTCCAAATGTTCAATAAGATTTTGGATAATTTTCTTTCCTTCTTTTTCTTTGCAGATTTCATCTAAAACTTTGACCAGACCATTTATATATCCGACATCCTTTTTTAAGAATCTGATAAATTCCGAGATAAGAACCGCCTCATTATCGTAATTTTTTTGCTCAATTAAACGGATATTTTCGGTATTTTCATTTTTTATTTTTTCTGTTTCCTCTGTGCGCGATTCTTGTATCACTTTTTTAACCATCTCTATTTTAGAAATTATTTTTTCTTTTTCCGCAACCGTTTCTTCAAATTCGGAAATTTTTCCCTGCAATTCTTTGATTGTAACGGATTGCTCAAAAATTTTATCCTTTAATTCCTTTTTTTCGGAATGATGCAAAGCGTCGCTTTTTTTCTTTTCATCGTTAAACTGCTTTTGCAGTTCAACAAATTTTGTTCTCCAATAATCTGTTAAAGATTTCATATTAACTTCAGTAGTAAGGATTAAGCCGCTTCGCTTTAAGGATTAAGTTACTTAATCCTTACCACTTAATCCTTAATCCTGCCTTTACGGAATTACCAGTTGAGTTCCTACAACCGGCATTCCCCTTTCAATTTTATTTTTGTTGGCATTGTAAATATCCTGCCATCTGTCTGATGTCCCGTAATATTTTTGTGAAATTGAGGCGAGTGTATCGCCTCTTTCAACGGTGTGTAATAGTATTTTTTTGGGGGCGGGACGGGACTCTATTCGCCGGATGTCTTTTTCAAGTTGCTCTTTCTGACGCTGGATTTCGTCAAGTTCAATCTTTGTTTTTGCCGATTCCGACGAAATATTTGTCAAATCTGCTTCCGTCGTCTCCAATTTTTTTTGCAATTCCGCTTTTTCTTTTTCCAGCCGCGAAATTTCACTCTCTAAATCCTTCGTGTAGGGATCGCTTATCTCTTTTCCGAATTCAAAAACAACGGATAACCTATGAGTACCGATAATATCTTTTACGCCTGTTATAGGAAGTTGAAAAGCATAATCAATTTTTAACGGGTCGGGAAGAACGGAAAGCCCGAGCGATATATTTGTAAAATCTTTTCCATAACCAAAACCCTCTCTGAAATAAAATTTATCATTGAAAAAGGATTTTTCTCCTCCGAAAAAATACTTTAATTCGTCTTGATGCTGCTCGGCGTCAAGACAGAATGTCGCAAATTTCGAACGCCAACCAAAACCCAGCCGCGTTCTTATGGGGAGCCGCACCGTTTCTCCTATTCCTATATTCGGCTCGTTCAAGTTAAATGCAGAAATCCCCGTATAAAATTTTTTTGATAATTTAACAAATAAACCAAAATCACCGGAAAAGGATGTTCGTGAATTCCTCTCAAAAAGAGGGTCAATATCGGTATAGGAATCGCTTCCGTATTTGAGCCGCAGTACTTTCATATTCAAACCGAATGATAGACGTTTTGAAAATTCTTTTGCATAACTTAACAATGCGATATTTTCGTTATAGACGGTTGACAAACGAAAATCGCTAACTGAAACGGCAAGCGATTCGCGACCCCTTAAAGGGTGAAGATAACCTACGAACCCGTCTGATATATCACTTTTATCGTCAAGACCGACGAACGGCTTACCGAAATATGTTATAAGTTCCTTATGCCTGACCTGCGTAATTCCCGCAGGATTGTAAAAAATCGCCTGAATATCGTCGGCAAGTCCCGTAAAAGCATTTCCCATACCGTAAGGTCTCGCACCAGAGGATTGATTTTCAAAAGCAGCATAGAGACAGTCCGAAGTCCGAAGTCCGAAGTCCAAAATCAATAATAATATAACAATAAAAATCCGAAGTCCGAAGTTCAAAGTTAAAAGACCTCGGACATTGGACATTGAACATTGGACATTTTTAATCATCTCGCTACCACCACCGTGCCGTTGCATATATTTTTTCCGCTTTTAACCTGATAGATATAAACGCCGGGAAGAACCATTTTACCGTCGCTATTTTTCCCGTCCCACGAAAACCATGAATAATCATTTTGCGTCATATCCGCAATTTTTTTACCGGTTATATCAAAAATCTCCGCATCGGTTAAATCCTCCGTAACTCCAGTAAATGTAAGGTTTATCTCATCGTTTATTCCGTCATCGTTAGGAGTAAATATTTTTGTAGGAAATGAAGAAGCTAATTTTAATTTTGTCGCAGCAATTAGCCCAACATAAAACTTACCCAATTTTGTTGTTTCAACGGTTATACTGTTACCATTTTTTCCGCCGAGAGCGACATATTCAACTTCATTGTACCAATACACGCAATCACCGGCCGACTCAAAAGTAATTTTAACAGGCGATGAAAATGTAAAGCCACTTATTTCCGCCATCGTCGACGAATTAAATACTTTAATCTCATAAATATTTCCGGATTTGGAAATTGAAATTATGCTATTTGAAATTGATGACTGCGCTGCTAACGGTAATTCAATAATAACTTCTTTATCGTTTGAAATTAAAATCTGTTTTGTTTCGTCAGGTTTCACTGCAACGGAATTTGCACTTTCATTTCCGAAAAGATCAACTGCACGGATAACTGTCCAAAAACCGCTTGTTGCAAGAGTAGAAGTTGCGGTCGTATAGCCGGCATAAGTTTCAGTACTTCCTATTATTTTTATATCGCTGGAACGATAAATGTTATATGCCGATAAATCAACGATAACTGCACCGTCTTCATCAAACGAAACCGGACTCCACGAAATTATCCCGTTTGTAATTTTAACATTTGAAGGCGATGCGGGAAGAACCGGTTTGACATAAAATGAAAATGATTTTTCCGAAAATACTGTGGCTGGCGTAGTATATTCGTCTATTGCCGCAACCTTCCAATAGTATGTAGCATTTTCCGCCAGATTTGATGTAAAAGTATAATTTGGAGATGTCAAGCCGGAAGTTGTTTGATATATTGAAAAATCGGAATAAGATGAATAATAAATTGTGTATTCTATCACACCCGGCGGGTCGGGATCAAGCGATGTTTCCCATGATAGCGACGGTCTTTTTAAGACGACGGAACCATCGGCAGGTGTCAATAAATAAAAAGTTGTCGGCGGTAAATTGGAAGTGTTGATATAAATTATTCTGCTTGAAGTACGGGCTATCCCGCCGTCAACATCAATCGCTTTTGCCCGCCAGTAATATGTTTTATCGTCGGTAAGCGGCTCAACAAAAGTATATGCAGAAGATGTTGTGCTTTTTTCCGAAGAATAAGAAAAATCGCTGAAAAGTGAATATTCAAGTGAATACTCCGCAATACTTCCTCCGACATCGGGATCAGTCGTATCCTCCCAATCAAAAGACGGTTTTGCGGTAAGTGAAATATACCCGGATGCCGGCGATAACAAAGAAAAAGATAGAGGCGGATTATTGAACGACATTCCGGACGGTTCGGGCGATGTCGTATCCACTGCCGACCAGCCGGTTTCATTTTCATCCCGGGTTTTTATAGCAAAATAATATGTTATTCCGTTTGTAAGTCCTGTTATCGTGTATTTTTGAGGAGCACCGGCAGTCGTTGAAGTCGGAATAACAATACTGTAAGGTGCAGCATTCCAGTTGGACTCATTGATAGGTCCTGTATCCGAATATCTTATTGCAAAAGTGCCGCCAACTATATTGTAAGAATTACTGTCGTCACCCGGCGAGGTCCATGTAAGTGTTGCTTGTTTGTATCCCGCGACAACCGACAAATCATTTACAGCGGACGGCAGAATCAATTTTACTGTGCAGGAATTATCCGGATTAATACCGGCAACATCTATCGACGATGTCCATATCCCGTAATTATTTGATTCGTCAAAGCCCTTCATTGCAAAATAAAGTTTTTTACCGCTGTAAGAAGTGAGGGCGGTTAAAGTTCTTGTCTCCAAATTACCACCGGAAGCAAAACCGCTCAAACTCTGAGGATATGTAAAATACCCGGGATTGGAAAAATCAGGATCCTTTCTTATTGGCACTTCGGCGTATTTTAAAAAATAACCGCTGACTGTGCCTAAAAGCGCATCATCGCCGGGCGCGGTCCATGTAAGTATAACTTCCCCCTCGTTGTCACCCGTTAATGCCGTTAAATCAGATATCGCGGCGGGCGAAGAAACATCGGCAGCGAAAAGACGGTGAGTAAGTGAGTAGGTGAGTAGGTGAGTAAGTAAAAAAACAAAAAGCAAAAAATTTTTGCTTTTAATAATTTTTAATTTTAGCGTAGCGTCATTTTTCATTTTCAATTGCTGTTACACCGGTTCGTTGAGCCATTTCCACATTTTTGTTAAAAATTTTTTATCCGGAGATTCTTTGACTGGATGCACTACCGGTGACGGAGGCGTTTGTGGACTTCTTTTAGCATCCAAAACGGCAATCTTCCACGCCTGGGCACTCTTAAAAATTTCAATTTCTTTTTTTAATTTTTCAATTTCCGAGAGATTTTGTGTGTTCGCATTTAACAGTGATTCCTCAACCATTTTCCGTTCAGCATTATATTTTTTTTCTATATCCGCCATTTTTTTAGAAAATTCCGAGTCCAGTTTTTCTTTTTGGCCGGAAAGTTTCAGTTCATTCTCTTTTTGCATCAAAATAATCTTTTCCTCTTTTTGTTTATTCTCCGCCAGAATGCCGGAAATCTCTCTTTCAAGTTCTTCTATAACCTTCTTATAATGCTCAATGCTATCTTTAAGTTTTTCAACCTCCTGTTCTTTTTCCCTGACGGCGGATTTATCAACGGCTGAATTTTGCATTATCAGTTTTACTTTTTCATCCATCTCGTCTTCCATATTTTTTAATTGCTCTTTCAGAAAGCCCATCTGCTCGTTCTTGACATTAAGCATCTCTTCATATTTTTGTTTTTCCATGTTCACTCTTTCGTCAAGGGCTTTTTCATTCATTTTAAGTTTAAGCTCCACCGCTTCAAGTTCCGCTTTTTTAATAAGAAGCCCGCGTTGTTCTTCGTCTGAAACCGATGTTTTTTTTGCCGTCTCATCGAGCCAAAGTTTTTTATCTTCCAGCCATTTTTCGCGAATTGTTTCCGTTTCACACCTGGCTGAATTAAGTTCTTTTTTCAATTCGTTTATTTTTGATTCATTTTCAACGGAAGCCGATTTTAACTCGCACAAATGGACTTTTTCAATGTTTCCAAATTCCATGTTTTTTGTTTCTACTATTTCGGCATATTTCGCTTCAAATTCTTTTGTCTTTTCTGACAATTCTTTGGAAAATTTTTCACGCTCGGAGAGCAAATCGGCCGACAATTTTTCAATTGCCGTTTTTAGATTATTTTCGGACTTTGTCATTTCGGTAAGACGGTTTTCGTAATTGGTCTTTATTACGATAATATCATTTTCATTTCGGGTAATTATGGTTCTGAATTTTTCCGACTCTTCAGCCCACTGTTTTTTTCTCGCCTCTAATTCAGAGTCATAATTCGATACTTTATCTTCAAGATATTTTTTTTCCGTCTCAAACTTTTTCTGCCAGGTACTGTTTGACTCTTCAAATCGCCGGTGCATTTCCTGCACAATTGCTGACTTTTCTGACTCTATTTTAGCAATTTTATTCTGATATTCGTTCTTGAGTTCTTCCAAACTTACACGCCACTTACTATCCTTCTCGGCAGAAGAACGCTCAATCTCTGATTTTTTTGATTCAAATTCTTTTGTAATATCGGAAAGTTTATTTTCCAAAAACGTCTTCTCTGTTTCCAGTTTTTTCTGCCAACCGGTGTTGTTTTCTTCCAACTTTTTATACATTTCCTGCTGCGAAAATTTATTTTCCGACTCAACCTGTTTAATGCGGTTTTCGTAATCGCTTTTGGTTTTTTCAATTTTTATATTCCATTCCTCAGTCCGCTCCCTTATATTTTTTTCAAACTCTGCAGTTTTTTGAGCAATTGCCGATTGATAATTTTTTTCAAGGTCCAGTTTTGAGGCAATTTCGGAATCAATTCTAATCTTCCATTCTTGTTTTTGCAATTCCCTGTCCGCCTCGAACCGTTCCCTTAATAAGTCAATTTCTTT
>JACRDL010000121.1 GCA_016218625.1 Elusimicrobiota bacterium | reverse complement strand
GGAACAGGCCTAATGCGGTTTTTATCTCCCCAGCCGGAAAGATTGAAAAATGGAGGTGTATTTTGAAATTTGGGGTTCTCTTTGTTAATAACTTCTTTGTCTTTTTGTACCATAAAAGTACCTCTATTTCATAATACAAGGGAGAAATGATTAGTAAGAAAATTGAAGAAGCTGTTAAAAGAATTAAGCCGCTTGATGAAAAACTTTTAGAACAAACACAGAAACGGTTGGATAATCTCACAAAACCTCTCGGCTCTTTGGGACGACTGGAAGAACTTGCCAAACAGGTTGTAGCAATCACAGGAAAAGAAAAACCTGAATTAAAGAAAAAGGTGATATTTACTCTGGCAGGTGACCATGGGGTTGTTGAAGAAGGTGTTTCCTGCTATCCGAAAGAAGTGACACCGCAGATGGTTTATAATTTTCTTCGTGGAGGCGCGGGAATAAATGTTTTAGCACGGCATGTCGGTGCGAAAGTCGTTGTTGCGGATATTGGAGTTGCTGAAAAAATAGATGTTACAAATCCGGAATTTAAGGATAAGAAAATAAATTTTGGGACTAAAAATTTTACAAAAGGTCCGGCAATGACGGAGGATAAAGCAGTAAAATCAATTGAAGCAGGCATAGAACTTGTTGAAGAAGAATTAAAAAATGGAATTGATATAATCGGCACCGGCGATATGGGAATCGCAAATACAACACCGTCTTCAGCAATCACCTCGGTAATTTGCGGCGTTGATGTTGAAAAGGTGACAGGCAGGGGAACCGGTATTGACGACAAAATGTTAAAAAACAAAATCGCATCAATAAAAAAAGCAATCGCCCTAAACAAGCCGGATAAAAAAGACGGTATTGATATATTATCGAAAATCGGCGGATTTGAAATCGGGGGACTTACGGGTATAATCCTTGCCGGAGCATCACATAAAATTCCTGTGGTTATTGACGGATTTATCTCGGGTGCAGCAGCACTTTTGGCATATACATTTCAACCGACGGTTGTGGAATATCTGATCGCATCACACTGTTCCGTGGAACAAGGACACAAAATCATCTTAAAACATCTCGGATTAAAACCTGTGTTAGATTTGAACCTCCGTCTCGGCGAAGGAACCGGCGCTGCATTAGGAATAAACATTGTTGTTGCAGGATGTAAAATACTCGCAGAAATGGCAACCTTTGAAAACGCCGGTGTAAGCAAAAAAATGGAATGATAAAAAAATTTCTTTCAGCAGTTGGTTTTTTAACAATTTTTCCTGTTGTGAAAAGGGAATTTAAAAACTGTGCAATTTTTTTTCCGCTTGTCGGATTATTTATCGGCGGGTTTCTTATATCGGTAAATTATTCGGGTTCTTTTTTATTCTCCAAAAATGTGGTTGATATGCTGGTTATTATTTCGCTGACAATAATTACCGGCGGACTTCACATGGATGGTTTTGCCGATATGCTTGACGGTTTTTACGCAGGGAAAAATAAAAATGATACTTTAAGAATTATGGATGATGCTCACATTGGTACAATGGGTGTCATTGGAATTTTTTGTATTATGGGTTTGAAATTTTTTGCACTCCAAAGTATTCCGCAAAAATTTTTATATCTGTCACTTCTACTCTTTCCGACTTTAAGCCGGTGGAGTTTGGTTTTTGCATGCACGATTTCCAAGCCGGCAAAAAATGAAGGACTCGGAAAAACTTTCATTGATACCGTTTCAAAAAAGGATTTTTTTATCGCTACAATCGTCGCAGTTTTAATATCTTTTCTTATTTTTGGACTGAAAGGATTTTTTATTCTGATTACAGTATTTTTTGTTTCGTTTATTTTTCTGAAACTTATAAGCAAAAAAATCGGCGGCATTACAGGCGATATATTAGGTGCATTAAACGAAACAATTGAAACCCTCGTGCTTCTAATTTTATGTATGAACTAAACAAAAAAATCACAGTTAGAACTCCAGGAACTTGCGGTGAGTTAGCACAGGGAATGATTGACGGTAATTACTTCCACATTACCTGTCCTGTAAATTTATTTTCATATGTTTCAGTTAAACCGTCAAAAAAAATAGAAACTCCGTCAATTAAGTGGAAGTCGAGAAAAGCAGTTGAAAAAACATTAAAGTTCTTGGGAGAAAGCAGAACCCCGAAAATTCAAATACACTCGGAGGTTCCTATCGGCAAAGGAATGGCTTCCAGCACGGCTGATATTACTGCCACCTGTTTAGCAACGGCAAAACTTTTACAGAAAAAAATTTCTAATGACGATATTTCCAGAATAGCTCTTTCCATAGAACCCACTGACGGAACAATGTTCAAAGGAATCACTTTATTTGACCACAGAGAAGGAAAAATCAAAGAATATCTTGGCTCTGCTCCGAAGATGAAAATATTAGTTGTTGATTTAGGTATCTGTGTTGATACAATTGAATTTAACAAAAATGATTTTTTATATGAACATTTATCTAATCAGAAAAAAATTAAAAAAGCATTTGAATTGATAAAAACCGGTATCAGGCAGAATGATATTTATATGATTGGTGAAGGAGCGACCATATCTGCTATCTTGAATCAAAAGATACTTTATAAACCGGGGTTAGAAAAAATTCTTGATATTGGATTAAAACTGGGAGCAGTTGGAGTAAATGTGGCGCACAGCGGTGGGGTGGTCGGGATTTTGCTAAATTATGAATTTTCAGATATGGAATTTTTGAAAATCAAACTTCAAGAAAAATTTAAAAAACGATTCAAGTTTTATGAAACAGAACTAA
Source organism: Elusimicrobiota bacterium (assembly GCA_016218625.1). Taxonomy (GTDB): domain Bacteria; phylum Elusimicrobiota; class UBA8919; order UBA8919; family UBA8919; genus UBA8919. The sequence continues at coordinate 90 of JACRDL010000121.1, read as the reverse complement.
TTAATGGCGGTGGACAAATTGTTAATTAAACACGGCGGAAATATTACGGACGCAATTAAAAAATATAATACTGAAAACATCCTCGATTTC
>JACRDL010000124.1 GCA_016218625.1 Elusimicrobiota bacterium | reverse complement strand
TTCAAAACAAATGCTGAATTACATAATGAAGAAAATTGAAAGAGTAAAGATTATATAATTTTTAGCACTTTGCTAAATTATGCAAAATGTGCTCCGTCGGTGAAGTCAAAAAAATATACGTTTTCACGCTTTTTTTAGGTACTATATTACTAATAACGCTTCTGTTTGGTGGTTGTGTTACTTTGTCGCGGATTAGAGCAACGAATAGAGAAAGACTTAATAAAATTTCTATAGGAATGACAAAGCAAGAAGTAATAAATATTATGGGAACAAAAACAATCATTGCAGATGATAGTGGAGAAGTTATAAATAATCCGTATAAGACAGAAACCATGAGAGGTAAAGATAAAATATTTGAGGTTGTATATTACTATACAGAGATTAAACGAGCAGATGGAGCAATTAACGATGATGAGTTGACACCTCTTGTTTTTGATGAAGGAAAGTTAATAGGTTGGGGTTGGAGTTTCTTTGAAGATACAACGGCAAAATATCAAATAAAGATAAGATAAAGAAAATAAGGAGAAATAAGAAATAGGGAAATAAGGGGAAATAAAGGGACAGGTACAATAAAAATGAAAACCTTAAATGAGGCGAAACAAATTATCAAAAAAAATAAGACGATACTGAAAAATAAATTCGGCGTCAAAGAAATCGGTATTTTCGGTTCGTTCGTCCGCGGTAAATCTCGGAAAAAAAGCGATGTAGATATACTTGTTGAATTTAAAAAGCCCATTGGATTATTCAAGTTTATGGACTTAGAAGAATATCTTTCAAACCTACTTCTTAAAAAAGTTGACCTTGTGTCAAAAAAGGCACTTAAACCTTATATCGGTGAACATATTCTGCGGGAAGTTATTTATATATGATAAAAAGAGATTACAGGGATTATATTAAAGACATTCTTGATTCTATAAATGATGTTAGAGAATTTATCAAAAATATGAAATACAATGAGTTTATTTGTGACAGAAAAACTGTTAATGCGGTGGTAAGAAGTGTTGAAATTATCGGCGAAGCATCAAAGAAAATACCAAAATCGGTGAAAGATAAATATCCAAATGTCCCTTGGAAAAAGATGGCAGGAATGAGGGATAAACTTATACATGAATATTTCGGAATTGATACAACTATTTTGTGGGAAGTGGCAACAAAAGAAATTTTCACAATTGAATCGCCGATGAAAAATATTTTTGAAGATTTGAATAATAGTAATAAATGAGAAAAGGAACAGTGACAAGTAGTTTCGGGACAAATAGCCGGATAAATCATGATTCTGCTAAATTTTATAATTCAAAATTATATTCTGATTTTTCAGTAAAGAAGAAAGATGAAATTTTCAGCGAGAATGAACTGCCGGAAAAATTCGTTAATAAAATTATTTTTGGTTCTTCAGAAAAAATGGAAGATATTCCGGATAATTCAATTCACTTAATGGTAACATCTCCGCCTTATAATGTTTCCAAAGAATACGACGAGAATTTATCGTTAAAAGATTATTTGACTTTATTGGAAAATGTTTTTACGGAAACATACAGGGTTTTGGTAAACGGTGGCCGGGCGTGTGTTAATGTCGCAAATGTCGGAAGAAAACCGTACATTCCCCTATCAGATTATATTTCTAAAATTATGCTGAAAATAGGATTCAATATGCGCGGCGAAATAATCTGGAACAAGGGTTCAAGTGCCGGGACATCAATGGCATGGGGAAGCTGGCAGTCAGCATCCAATCCTGTATTACGCGATGTCCATGAATACATTTTAATTTTTTCAAAAGGCGAATACAAAAGAAATATAGAAAGTCGGAAGAACACTATTACCAAAGAACAGTTTATGGAATGGACAAAGTCGGTCTGGACAATGAATACCGCATCAGCCAGAAGAATTGGACACCCTGCACCCTTTCCCGAAGAGTTGCCCTATAGATTAATTCAATTATACACTTTTAAGGATGATATTATTTTAGACCCATTTATGGGTAGCGGAACAACGGCAATTTCCGCATTAAAATCCGACAGAAAATATCTGGGTTTTGAAACAAATAAGGAATACCTAAAACTTGCCGAAAAAAGAATAAACGCTTATCAAAAGCAATTGAAGTTAAAGTTTTAAAAATTAAATTTATGTCCAAAGAACAAATACCGCGCATAGACAGTAACGAAAAAATAAAAAAGATGCTTCTCCCTTTTTGCCGACTGAAACTCGGTGAAATATGGGAAGATTCAATCAGCGGGCATAGGGTTGGCTGTCTTGATGCTTCCGAAGATAAAGATATTTCAAAATTGATGGGAAAGCATAAATCCGTTTTGGCAATTCAAGACCCGCCATATAATGTTGTTGTCGGTAATAATAATACGAAAAATTTAGGAAAAATTTCTTTAGATAAGTATATTGATTGGTGTAAAAATTGGGTAAAAAATACGAATGATATTTTGCAAAAAGATGCTCATTTTTATGTTTGGTTGGGCGCCGACCAGAGAGAGGACTTTCAGCCGTTGCCTGATTTTATGGTTATGATGAGGGATTTCGAAGAATTAAAAACAAGAAGTTTTATTACTATGAGAAATCAACGGGGCTATGGCACTCAAAAAAATTGGATGGCAGTTCGTCAGGAACTTCTTTATTACATAAAAGGCAATCCGGAATTTAATGTAGACGCTGAATATACAGATATTCCGAAAATTTTAAGAGGGTATTACAAAAAAGTTAACGGTAAAATCACTGATAATTTTGAACGAAGTAAATCGGAATTTATACGAGCGGGTAATGTTTGGGTTGATATTCAGCAGGTGTTTTACAGAATGGAAGAAAATGTTCCCGGCTGTTATGCACAAAAACCCTTAAAAGCCATAGAGAGAATTATTTCAGCAAGTTCAAAAAAAGGCGACTTAATCGTAGATTTTTTTGCGCACGCCGGCACAACTTTAATTGCTACTGAAAAATTAAAAAGAAAATGTTTTACCGCCGATATAGACCCTATTTTTGCTGAAATTGCAATTAGAAGATTGGAACACTTCCAAGAAACAGGTGAAACCGGCTGGCAGTTTAAAAATCCTTTTCCGGAAGTTGACATAAACTGGGAAATTGAAGATAAAAAACAGAATATAACAGAACGACAAATAAATTATCCGCAAACACTGTTTAATCTTGAAGTTTTAAGGGAAAGCAAACATAAATATGGAAAAATTGAAAAAGGAATTAGACCGACTCATAGATAAACTTGGAAACGCAAAAGATTTTCGCAAAGCATTGGAAACACTTGTATCGTCTTATCCATTCAATGAATATGAATACATTATTTCTCATTTGCTTGCCGCAGATAAATTAAATCTTCAAGAATATCTTGAATTAAGAAGTGCATATCATAATAGAAATTTGTATCTTTCAATATTTGAAATTTCCGCACCGAGAGGTCTCGGAGACAAATGGGCACGTGGAAATTTAATACAAATTGTTCCAGAATTTGAATTACCGAGCAAAGAACTTGACAAAAAATATTCAAATCAATATGATTTGTGGTTAAAATGGCGTGATTATGGTATTAGAATAGAAGTAAAAGCATCGCGAGCCGTAGACGCCGATAAACCAGACGAACCACTTCATACAAAAGCACTATCTTATGGTTCCGGAAAATCTTTTGATATGAATTTTCAGCAGATAAAAACAAAGTGTGCCGATATTTTTATCTGGATTGCTGTTTGGCGGGATAATATAAAATACTGGGTGCTATCGTCAGACGAAGTTAAAAAGAATAATTATTTTTCAAAAGGTCAACACAGAGGAAATGTCGGCGAAGGGCAATTACACTTAAATCAGAATAATATTTCCGAATTTGCAAAGTATGAAGTAAAATCAACAGAAATTAAAAACGCAGTAATTGAGGCATACAAGAGACAGAAAAAAATATCTTGATTTGGAGATAAAAAATGGTTGAACAGGAATTTTTGAAGAAGTTGGCGACGAAGACGGACAGCAAAATTGTCTTAATTGTGATGGACGGGCTCGGTGGCTGCCAGAACGAAACCGGAAAAACGGAACTGGAGGCGGCTAATCATCCGAATATGGATGCGCTTGCAAAAAAATCTATCTGCGGGTTATCCGACCCGGTATCTTCCGGCATTACTCCCGGTAGTGGGCCGGCGCATCTTTCGCTTTTCGGCTACGACCCATTGAAGCACGAAATCGGCCGCGGTCTTCTTGATACTCTCGGAATTGACTTTCATTTTACGCCCGACGACCTTGCCGCCCGCGGGAACTATTGCACCGTTGATGATAAGGGAATAATCACCGACCGCCGCGCAGGAAGAATTTCAACCGAAAAAAATATTGCGCTGTGCAAAAAACTTGACAGTATGGAAATTGACGGCGTTAAAATTTTTGCGATGCCGGTCAAGGAGCACAGGTTTTCCGTAATTTTTAGAGGGAAAAATCTTTCAGATAAACTTTTAGATTCCGACCCGCAGAAAGAAGGACTGAAACCGCTTGAAGTTACGGTAACGGATAAGTCAGCCGAAATATCAGCAAAAATCGTCAATAAATTTATAGAGAAAGTTGAGCAAATACTCAAAAGCGAACATCCGGCTAATATGATTTTGCTTCGCGGGTTTTCAAAAATGGTGAACCTGCCGAAATTTCAGGATGTTTATAAACTTAATCCTGTCTGCATAGCAATTTATCCGATGTATAAAGGGCTTGCCCGTCTTTGCGGAATGGATGTTATTAAAGATTGCGAGACCATTGAGTCGGAATTTGAAACACTTACAAAAAATTTTAATAAGTATGATTTTTTTTACATGCACATAAAACAGACCGATTCTTCCGGCGAGGACGGGGATTTTCAGAGAAAGGTAAAAGTGATTGAGCAGGTTGACAGAGTTATTCCGCTCTTGACAAATCTGAACCCTGATGTTATAATAATCACCGGCGACCATTCAACGCCTGCGGTGCATGCCGGACATTCATGGCATCCCGTTCCGGTTTTGATTTATTCAAAAAAGTGCAGGTTTGATAAGGTTGAAAGGTTTTCGGAAATTGACTCTATTGCCGGCGGCTTGGGGCGGATTAACGCAAGGGATGTGATGCCGCTGGCACTTTCAAACGCCGGGAAATTGTTAAAATACGGAGCCTAAAGAGGCAGTGAAAAAAAGTAGAAAAAGTGAAAGAAAGTGAAAAGAAGTTTCTGTTGTTCACTTTTGTTCACTGTCGCATCACTTCTGTTCACTGAATTTAAATGTATGGATTTGTTTTGACTGTTCACATCATCGTAAGTTGCGGTTTGATTTTGATTGTGCTTTTACAGGCAGGAAAAGGTGCAGGCATTTCGGGACTTTTCGGCGGTGGTGGAAATGAAGCCGTTTTTGGCGGTAATACTACGCCTATCATCATAAAAAAAATTACGACAACAATGGCTGTTCTTTTTATGATAACATCGCTGTTTTTAACGGTAATCGGTTCAAAATTAAGAATAAGGTCTTTGGCTGAAAGAATTCCGCCGGCACCTGCCGAGACACAGCAACAGCAGCCTGCCCCTACGGGACTTCCTTCGGGCGCTCCGACGGAAAATGTTCCTGTTGCACCGTCGGCACCGACGCAGCCGTAAAATGTAATTTAAAAATTGGAAAAATTAGGAAAGATTGAGAAAGATTTTAATTTTTGTAATTTTTCTAAATCTTTGTAATCTTTTTAATTGATTTTGATGCTGGGGTGGCGGAATTGGCATACGCGCACGTTTGAGGGGCGTGTCCTTTACGGGATGCGGGTTCAAGTCCCGCCCCCAGCATGACACTTGGCAGTAAATTTTTTCAGACACGCTCATCCGACCACCCTGTCGGATTTCGCTCTAATCGTCGCTCTTGAAAGCGTAGTCGCTCCTCAAGGGTCTGAATAAAATTTCTGCCTCGCTTGGATAAAAATTTCTTGCTTCGCTCTCTATAATAATGTAAATATTGCGGGAGTAGTTCAGTGGTAGAATGTCTCGTTGCCAACGAGAAATGCGAAAAACTATCCAATTTTCAAAATATAATAAAAATCCTCAATAATAGGGGATTTTTTTATTATTCCATTTTTTAGAAATCCGCCAAAAACTGAAAGTGTGCAGAAAGTGTGCAGTAGCCCGGTGGGTTAGACATTTTTTATTGGAAGGGGGACCCGGTCAACAGCCCGCTGCAAATGCTCGGGCGCAAGGTGGGAATATATCTGTGTGGTCTTAATATTAGAATGCCCCAGCAGGTTGCTTACCGTTAAAATGTCCACGCCGTTCATTACCAGATGCGAAGCAAAAGTATGACGGAGTGTATGAATGGTTACATCTTTAAGTTTTAATTTTGTCGTTATTTTTTTAAAGTATCTTTTTTGAAGATTGTTGGAATTAATTTTATATCCTTCCGGCGAAGTAAATACATATTTTTTATCTTTCGGAAGTTTTCTTAAAATATTAAACACTTCGGGATGCATAGAGATGGTTCTTATTTCATATGTCTTCGGGTGCCAGTCGTCTTTGCTCTGAATATGGATTCTTCTCTGTTCAAAATTTATGTCGTGCCATGCCAAGTTCACCAACTCGCCGATTCTCATACCGGTCGCTATTAAAGTTGCTATTATATTATAAAGCCAGGGACTGCACTCGTCCAACACGGCATTAAATTCATCAACAGTTAAAAATCTCGGGAGTTTTTTTGTAGTGTTCGGTAGTTTCTTAAT
>JACRDL010000119.1 GCA_016218625.1 Elusimicrobiota bacterium | reverse complement strand
GCCGAAAATCCGGTTGAATATAATCTTGACGGCGTTATGCAGGTTCAGGTAAATCCGGAATTAAAAATGGGAGACAAGGTTTTTGATTTTGCGATGGCTCTTCGCGCATTTCTCAGACAGGACCCAGATATAATTATGGTCGGCGAAATCAGAGATAAGGAGACCGGGCAGATAGCGATGGAGGCGGCGATGACAGGGCATCTGGTTTTATCAACCGTTCACACAAACGATGCACCGTCGGCAATTTCCCGTCTTTCTGAAATGGGAATTCATACATTTTTAGTCGCTAACACGACGGAGTGCATACTTGCCCAGCGGCTCATAAGAACACTTTGTAAAGCATGCAAAGAGCCGGATCCCAATCCGCCGGAGGACTTATTAAAAATGCTTACAGTTCATAAAATTGATTACTCAAAAGCGACATTTATGAAAGCGCATCAGGGTGGCTGTCCCAAATGCGGCGGCAGCGGAATGAAAGGGCGGACGGCTATTCACGAACTTTTGGTTATGGACGAGGAATTGAGAAGATTTTGCATAAAAGAGGTTGCCGTGGGCCCCATAAGAGATATGGCTGTTAAACACGGTATGCGGTTGTTAGTGGAGGACGGACTGGTAAAGGTTACGATGGGTATTACGACTCTTGATGAAGTAATGACGGCTGCCACATAAAAAGGCAGGAAGTGGGAAGTGGGAAGTGGGAAGTAGCGGGCGAATTGCCATTCGCCTTATTTTGCGGGATAGCAATCCTGCCGCTACTACTGCCTACTCCCTACTCCCTGAAGTTAATATGCCTAAGTGTTCAAATTGCGGATTTATATTCAGATATGACAAATGTCCTCGCTGCGGAACTCTCGCGGATGTTAAATCATCTCCGTCCGAGATGAAACCATCTGTTTCTCAAAAAGAGGAAAATAAATCCGACCTCAACCAGTTTTTTGAGATTGCCTGTTCTATAACAACCACTTCCGATGTTGACGCGGTCCTGAAAAAAGTCGGCTCTGCCGCCGAAAAACTCACGCTTACAATGGCATCATCAATTATGCTTTTGGATGACGACAAAAAAAATCTTTACTTCAAAGTGGCAAGCGGAGACAAAGGCACGATACTTACAAAACTTAAAGTTCCCGTCGGCGAAGGTATTGCCGGCTGGGTAGCGGCGAATAAGGAACCGCTGATAATTCAGGATGTATCGGTTGACCCCAGATTCACCGGAAAAATTGATTCCGAGTCGGGTTTCAGAACAAAATCAATTTTGTGTGTTCCTTTAATTGTTAACGATGAACTTGTGGGTGTGGCGGAGGTTCTTAATAAAATTGACGGCTCTAATTTTACCGAAAACGACAAAGCGATTTTAACCAGTTTGTCCAATTTTGCCGCGGTCGCCATCGTCAATGCAAGAAATATTTCCAACCAGCAGAACTTTTTTGCCAATGTTTTTGAGATACTTACGAATGCATTTGAATCAAGCGACCGACGGTTTTCCGGACATTGCTTCAAGGTTGCCCAACTTTCAACCGCAATAGCCCGTGAATTAAATATTACCGGTCAGCAATATAAAGATATCTATTATGCTGCAATTCTGCACGATGTCGGATTTATAATTGAACCGGAGTATTCCATTATGGAGCATGGAACCAATAAAATTCATCCGCTCAACGGATTTGAGATGATAAAAAATATAAATCTTTTGAAGTCCGCTGCCGATTTGATAAAATATCACCATCTGATGTATGACGGCTCGGGTTTTCCCGCCGAGGGTTTAAAAAAAGAGGCAATTCCCGTCGGAAGCCGAATAATTTCACTTGTTGAAGCGGTTGAAGATATGAGATTTTCCGTTTATCCGGAAGAAAAAATCAGACAAATGGTTGAGTCGCAAAAAGGAATGAAATTTGATCCCGTCATAGCGGATATTTTTCTCAAAATAAGTGAATAATTGGTGTTATAATGGATATAATTGAAGAAATAAATCGGCTGCGCGTTGAAAAACGGGCGGTGATTTTGGCGCATAATTATCAACTGCCGGAAATTCAGGATATTGCAGATTTCGTCGGAGATTCACTAGAATTGTCAAGAAAAGCTGCCTCAACCGATGCCAAAATTATCGTTTTCTGCGGCGTTCATTTTATGGCGGAGACGGCAAAAATTTTATCTCCGTCAAAAATTGTGCTACTTCCGGATTTAAGAAGCGATTGTCCTCTGGCTAATATGATTACCATTGAGGATGTGAAAAAACTTCGGAAGGATTATCCAAAAGCGGCATTCATATGTTATATTAACACTTCTGCAGACGTCAAAGCCGAGTGTGATATCTGCTGCACTTCATCAAACGCCGTTGATGTGGTCAATTCCGTTTCAGCCGATACCATTGTATTTCTGCCCGACAGAAATCTCGGGAATTATGTTTCTAAACACATTCACCCTGTTAGAAATGGCGTCCCGCAAAGCGGGATTTCTAACAGGGCAGAGAAAAAAATGATTATCTGGAACGGATTTTGTCCGACTCATGAAAATCTAAAAGCAGAGGATGTATTAGAGTTAAAAAAGCTTTATCCCGCCGCCAAATTTGTTGCGCACCCGGAATGCACGGCGGATGTTTTGGAACTTGCAGATAGAATTGCCTCAACAAGCGGAATAATAAAATATGTGAAAACGGAATCGTCAAAGGATTTCATTATAGGCACCGAAACTGCGATTTTGCACCGTCTCAAAAAGGAAAACCCCGATAAAAATTTTATCCCCGCCAGCCGGAAAATGTTCTGTCCGAATATGAAATACAACAACCTTGAATCACTTTACGAGTCGCTTCTCAATGAACAACCCGAAATAGAAGTTCCCGAAAAAATAAGAGAAAAGGCATTTTTGACGATTGACAGGATGCTTAAAATCGGTAAAAAAGATTAGGGAACACGGAACAGACACGAAACAAAGGAACACGAAACCGACACGGAACAAAAATCAAAAGTTTAGTGTCAGTTCTGTGTCAAGTTCCGAGTCAGTTCCGTGTGTTTTATATGAAAAATTACAAATCTGATTTTTTGATTATCGGTTCAGGTATTGCCGGGCTTTCACTTGCATTACGGCTTGAAAAGTTCGGCAGCGTTTTCATCATTACGAAAAGAGGAATTTTAGACACTAATACGACGGAAGCTCAGGGCGGAATCGCTTGCGTCTGTCAAAAAAATGACTCGTTTGAAAAGCACATAAAGGATACGCGAATTTCCGGCGCCGGACTTTGTAAAAAAGATGTCGTAAAACTTGTTGTTGAACAGGCGCCCGCTCGCCTTGAAGAACTGAAAAATTGGGGAGTAAAATTTGACGCAGACATCGGGCTTGAAGGCGGTCATTCCGAAAGGCGGGTTTTACATTCCGGCGACCACACGGGAAAAGTGATAGCGGAAGCGCTTGTCAATCGGGTAAAAAAGAAAAAAAATATAAAAATTTTTGAAGATTTTATCGCAGTAAATCTGATAAAGTTAGACGGTAAATGTTGCGGGGCATACATTCTCAATAAAAATAAAGGTGTTGTTGAAACATTTTTGGCGGGTGTTACAATTTTGGCTACCGGCGGTGCCGGAAAGGTTTGGCTTTACACCTCAAATCCGGATGTGGCGACCGGCGACGGAATTGCGATGGCTTATCGTGCCGGTTGCAAAGTGGCAAATCTGGAATTTATGCAGTTCCACCCGACATGCCTTTATCACCCGGAAGCAAAATCATTTTTAATTTCGGAAGCACTTCGCGGCGAAGGTGCGGTATTGGTTGACTCAAAAGGCACAAGGTTTATGAAAAAATACCATCCTCTTTCAGAACTTGCGCCTCGTGATATTGTCGCGCGGGCAATTGACTCCGAGTTAAAAAAATCCGGTGACGACTGCGTTTTTCTTGACATTTCCTTCAAACCGTCCGGTTTCATCAAAAAAAGATTTCCGATGATTTATAAAAAATGTCTCACTTTTGGAATTGACATCACAAAAAAACGGATACCTGTTGTTCCTGCGGCGCATTATATTTGCGGCGGCGTCTTAACTGATATTTACGGAAGGACAAATGTCCCGCAACTTTACGCCGTCGGAGAGGTCGCATGCACGGGATTTCACGGTGCGAACCGGCTCGCTTCAAACTCGCTTCTTGAAGGGCTTGTGTTTTCTTATCAGGCCTCGCAAAAAATAAAAAAGGGACAGGTCCTTTTTTCTAAAAAGGTTGAACCATGGAAAATAGGGCGTGCTACACATCCCGACGAGGCGATTGTTATCTCGCACAACTGGGATGAAATCAGGCGGCTGATGTGGAACTATGTCGGAATTGTCCGCTCAAACAAACGGCTTGAACGGGCGCTTGTAAGAATTAAGAATCTGAAAAAAGAAATCAACCAGTATTACTGGGATTTTATCATTAATCAGGATTTGATTGAACTGCGGAACATCGCCACCGTCTCGGAACTTATAATAAAGTGTGCAATTTGCCGTCGTGAATCCCGCGGACTTCACTACAACATTGATGAACCCAAAAAACTTCCGAAACCGAAAGATACAGTGTTGTAAAAAAAATAATACTTTTTTAGCAAGGTAGAAAATATGATAGAATTTTGCAAAAAAACTGAGATAATAAAGAATATTGATAATCTTATATTTCCTCAGAATTATATAAATAATATTATTAATAATGATTGTACGGAAGTAATAAAAAGAATTCCAGATGAGAAAATTGATTATATATTTACTGACCCGCCATATGGTTTGAACACAAAAGGAATAAGTAATGATAAAAATTTAGATTTATTTTATAGTGTACTTCCAGAATGTTATAGAGTTTTAAAGGAAAATAGTTTTTTTGCTACTTTTTTTAGCATAAAATATCTTCCAAGTTTATTCCAAAATAATCCTTTTAAGTATTTTTGGCAATTTATTTTATATTGCCCGAATGGATCTGTTAGATCTCCAATTGGGTTTACAAAATATATGACTTGCATTGTTTTTAAAAAAGGTAATCCTAAGTTAGTAAAATGGAGGACGGACATATTTAAAGATACTGATCTTCCCCCAAAAAAGTGGACACTTAGAAGAGTTAGTGGTATAATAGCCGCTGACCTTAAAATGAGGGAGGTGTCCGATGGAAGGTCAAAGCAGCAAGAAGAAGCGGTTTGACAGGGAGTTTAAACTCTCTGCGGT
>JACRDL010000118.1 GCA_016218625.1 Elusimicrobiota bacterium | reverse complement strand
TTTTGACTTGTGAGAATTCCCGCAATTGTTCACCGCCGGAAATTTTCGCAAATTTTGCATGCATACTGTTTTTTTGTATATCGGTAAATATTAATGTAAATTTTGCAATTTTCAGTTTTTTCAACTCGCCTACAAGATATTTTTCAGAAAGTCCGGCATCTACAAATGCCGACATAATCATATCGCCGGAAACACCCGACGAACAGTCAAAATACGCAATCCTCATAATTTTTTGTTTATAATACTCGCGATGATTCCGGCGCCGAAGCCGTTATCTATGTTGACAACACAAACATTCGGCGAGCATGAATTGAGCATTGTTAGAAGTGCGGAATATCCTCCCTTGCCCGTTCCGTAACCGGTTGATGTCGGAACCCCGATTACAATTTTTGATACAAGACCGCCGACTACCGACGATAAAGCGCCTTCCATTCCCGCACAGACGATAACGCAGACCGCATTTTTTATTACTTCACTAAACTTAAAAAGCCGGTGAATTCCCGCAACGCCTACATCGTAAATTCTTTCAACTTTATTTCCAAGCGTCTCGGCAACAACAGCCGCTTCTTCCGCATATAGTATGTCGGAAGTTCCTGCGGTAATAACAGCGATATAATTTTTTCCGGTTTTTTTTATCGTATTAATTACAATCATTTTTGCTTTTTCGTGATATTTCGCTTTCGGAATTTTTTTTATTATTTTTGCCGCCAGTTTTTTTTCAATTTTTGTTATTATTACAGGTGTCGGATTTTCCATCATTTTTGAGACAATATCAATAATCTGTTTTTCAGTTTTCCCCAATGAATAAACCGCCTCGGGAAATCCCTGCCTGTAAAATCTTTCAGTATCTAATGTAAAATCATTTTTCATTTTTCACCTTTTTAATCACGGAGCGAAGCAAGAAATTTCTGCAGGTTTTGAATTTGCGACCTATACAATTCAGGAGCAAATTCTTTGAGCGACTACAAAGGAGCGACCAAAGAAATTTGCTTGCGAGCGACTACCAATTTGAAAGTTCAAGATTTGCCGACGGATTTACCCCGTTTAGAAATCTGCGAGTTCTAACGGGGTTTATTGCCTTGCAAATCCTTCTTCTTTTCAGCTTAAAATATCCTGCCGATGCAATCATCGCCGCATTATCGGTACAGAAAATTGCCGCGGGCATAAATAATTTTATGTTTTCTTCATCGCATTTTTTGATAAAATCACTTCGTAAAAGAGAGTTTGCGGATACCCCGCCTCCCAGAATTATTTTTTTTATGTTGAACTTTTTACATGCCAGAACAGTTTTTCTAACGAGAACATCAGCGCAGGACTGCTGAAAAGATGCACATAAGTCATAAAGGCGTTCACGAGTTCTTGTGTTCTTATGTTCACGAGTATAATTGATAACAGCGGTTTTAAGTCCGGAAAATGAAAAGTCCCAAGTATCAGGCATATAGGGTCTCGGAAAATTTATTTTTTTTGAGTCGCCTTTTTTTGCAAATTTGTCAATAATAGGTCCTCCGGGATAACCGAGTTCTAAAAATTTGGCAATTTTATCAAAAATCTCGCCGACGGCGTCATCACGGGTTCGTCCTAAAATTTTATATTTTCCGAAACCCATAACCTTAATTAAATCCGTGTGCCCGCCGGAAACAATCAGTGCGATAAAAGGCGGTTTAAAGTTCGTGGTTCGTGGTTCGTGGTTCGTGGTTAGAAAATTAGCGAATATATGCCCTTCAATATGATTTATTCCGACTATCGGAATTTTTAAGATATTGGAAATCGCCTGCGCTGTTGTCGTACCGACAAGCAGCGAACCTATCAGTCCCGGTCCCACCGTTACTGCGACTGCATTTATATCTTGCATTTTGCATTTTGCATTTTGCATCGCCTTTTCTATCACGAAGTTTATATTTTCAAGATGATGGCGGCTTGCAAGTTCCGGCACAATTCCGCCGTACTTTTTATGTATTTTCAACTGCGACGAAACCACACTTGAAAGAACATTTATTCCATTTTCTACAACAGCCGCCGAAGTATCATCACAGGATGTTTCAATGCCTAAAATAATCATCTATTTATTTTTGCCACGAATTAACACGAATACACACTGATTTTTGTTTTGAATCTTTCGTGTTTATTAGTGTCCATTCGTGGTTCCACTTTTTTGTTGACTTTTTAAGTATTCGGAAATTGTCAGAAAAGTTATTTCTTCCTTCTCAAATTCCGGAATTATTTTTGACAAAGCCGGCGGCAGATTTTTTTTGTGAATGTGTCCGATAGCGATACAACTGCCATCTTTTTTTATCCTTTTTTTGAACAACGATAGTTGTTTCAAAATATATTCAGAATTATCCTCAATGTCAAGAAATATTTCATTTTGCAGTGTTGGAATTCCCATCGCTTTGGCGGTTTTATAGGCAGTTGATTTCGGCGAAGTAAATGAATCAACAAAAATAAGATTTTTCTCTTTAACTACTTTTAGAAATTCTTCCATTTTGGTTTTGTCCTGCGTAAAAGCACTTCCCATGTGGTTGTTCATTCCGATTGCACCGTCAACATTTGTAAGATTTTTTTTAACTTTTTTTTCAATTTCTTCGGCGGACATATTCAGAAGAATTGCCGCTTTTCCGGGATTAATTTTCGGATATCCCTCCGGTTCCATCGGTTGATGAAGTAAAAATTCGCAATTTTGTTTTTTAAGTTTGTCGTTTAAATAAACGGAATATTTTTCAAACGGCAGAATGCTGAATGTTAAAGGAACACCTAAAGATAAAAAATTTTCAAGTTCATCTTTTTTATAGCCGACATCATCAATAATAATCGCCGCCTTGTATTTTAGCGGCTTCACCTGTAGGAATAAAATTTTATTTAAGATATTCCCGTTTTTTGACACCGTCAAAAGATTTAATGTTTTATCAAAATCAACTTCAACCCCGAATTCGGAAAGAGAAATTTTGATTTCCGTTATAATATCAGCAGTTTTTTTGTCGGTATTGATTTCTTTTATGAATTGTATCCATTTTGCCGTTTGGGTTCTTTTTTGTATACGAAAATTTTTTATTATGTTATCGTCTGTTATTCCGAAACTTGTGAGTACTTTGTTTGTTTGTATATCAATTTTATTAGCAAGCGACGAATAATTTTCCGGCTGTTGCCGCAGGTAAAATATCGCGCCCGCCGTCAAAATTATAAGGACAATAAACCGCAAAATCTTTTTCATTTTTGTATCAGTATATCGCGCACTTTCAACATCTGAACTGCCCGCTCAAGAATCTCATCTTTTACGATATCTTTTTGTGCCGCGGTCGTGGATGTTTTTACATCATATTTTTTATCCCTATCTCTCGCGTTCGCGATTTCAATATCAATTTCCTGTTTTTGAAGTGCTATTTCGGTCTCGCGGGAAACTTCAATAACTATATCGGGAGTTATACCGCCGGTTTTCTTTTCTTCGTCACGGTGAATACATTTTCCGGACGGCGTGTAATACTTTTGAGTAGTAAGCCGCAGAGATGCCTCGCCCTCTAGAGGAAGTAATGACTGCACGGAACCCTTCCCGAATGTTTGCATTCCAATAATAATTCCCCTTTTGTTATCCTGCATACAACCGGCAACTATTTCGCTGCCGGATGCGGAACCTTTGTTGACCAACACGGTGAGCGGAATATCGGAATACGGAGAGGTTGCGTCGGCACGATATTCATATTTCTGGAATTTTCTGCCCTGCGTATAAACGATAAGTTTATTTTCGCCGACGAATCTTTTACAGATGTCTGCTGCGGTATTTAGCAGTCCGCCCGGGTCGTTTCTCAAATCAACAATTAAAGATTTCATTCCTTTACTTTTCAATTCTGCCAATGCCTTGTCAAGTTCTTCAATCGTCTTGGCGGTCATCTCGGTAATTCTTAAATAACCAATTGATTCATCAATCATTTTCGTACCTGTTACGGTAATAATGGGGATGTCTTCACGGGTGATTGTTAAATCAAACGGTTCAGTTTTTTCTCTCGCTATCGTAATTGTAACTTTCGTTCCGGGTTTGCCGCGAAGTTTTTCTACTGCTTTATCCGTTGAAATATCTTTGGCGTTTTCACCCTCAATTTTTATAATTTTATCCTCGGGTAGGATCCCCATTCTCCATGCAGGCGTGCCGGGTATAGGAGTAATAACAGTTATCCACCCGTCTTTTGAAGATGTAATTCTTATGCCGAGCCCTCCGAAATGACCTTCCGTATGCACCTTCATTTCTTTTGCTTCCTGCGGTTCCATAAATTGCGAATAAGGGTCAAGAGTTCTTATCATACCGTCGGCAGCGCCATAAATAAGTTTTTTCATATCCGGCTCATTCACATAACTTTCACGGACATAGACCAATATCTGGGATAGAATTTTTATCTGACCGTAGATATCGTCGCCGGCGGCTTTTATAGTATCAAATTTCAACAACGATACGCTGATTACGAAAAACGCAGCAGCAACAAAAACCCAATTTTTTTTCTTTAACATTTTTTCCTCCTAAAAACATCGCTGATTTACGCTGAACATAATGCTGATTTAACGCTGATGTTTTTCAGCGTCATTCCGCGTGCCAATCAGCGTTTATCCGCTCCTATGTCGTTATTATTTCAACCACACAAGAGGGTTTTGCGGAACACCGTCTTTGCGAAATTCAAAATATAGCGAGGCATCCTGCGAATAGACGGAAATACCGACGACACCGATAATTTCATCTTTCTGAATATCCTGATCCTCTTTAACGGTTATTTTGTCAAGATTACCATAGACTGTGTAAAATCCGCCGGAATGATCGATAACAACCATTTTGCCATATGACTTAAATTCGTCGGCAAACACAACTTTTCCTTTGTCAACTGCTACGATATTTTGCCCGAGTGTTGATTTAATTCGGATACCGTTATTTATCACCCATGTATCAAGTTCCGGATGTTTCTGCTTGCCGAAAGTCGCAGTTAAGTTATTTCTTAATTCTTCCGGCGGACCCTCAATAGGCCATGAGATAATACCTTTCTTTTTTGACATTTTTAGACGGGATAAACGCTCTTCCTCTTTTTGTTTAGCCGTTTCGGTTGCTTTTTTTTCTAAAAGTTTTATTAACTCCGAAAGCATCGCCTCGGAATCCCGCAGGTTTGCAACTTCCTGCTCATAAAAGACCCGTTTTTTAACTATGGTTGACAATAATTTTTCCTTTTCTTTTTTTTGTCTTATATATAATTGTTCGGAATTTTTTTTATTTTTTTCAAGTTCTTTTAACTCATTCATCTCCGTTTCAAGTTTTATTTTGATTGTTTCATATTCCTGAACATTTTTTACTGTTTGAGTGTAAATAAATAATTTCTGCCGTGCTAATAACTGAAGAAACTTATACCGCTTAACCATATCGGCGGATGAATTTGAAGAAAGTATTATTCTCGCAGGATATTGGTCGGTAGTCGGTCTGCCCACGCCATATTTATATGCAAATCGCAATTCTTTTTTTAATATATTTTTCCACCTGACCGTTTCGGATTTTGCGGTTTCCAATTTTATTTTCAGCGCATCAATTGAGTTCTGCTTTTTTTTTATTGATACCTTTGTTTTGTGTAGTTCTGCTTTTGTTGTCTCAAGTTTTCGTATAATATTTTCAAGATGCGTTTCAAGAGATGCTTCTTTCTTCTTAATGGTTCTTATGTTATTTTCTTTATTAGAAATTTCCGACTGAACGCCAATTAGTTCTGACCTGCTTTTTTTTATTTTCTGTTTATATGCTTTTATCTGTTTGTCATAATCGGAAGCAAAGAGATAGTTCGTAGTCAATAGTTCGTAGTTCATAGTTAAAAGCAAAAGCCATATGATTTTTCTATGAACTCTGAACTCTGAACTCTGAACTAATTTATTTTTCTTTAACATTTTTAGGAATTCTTACTGTAAGACACACGATTATTAGAATAATAAATGTTAATACAACTTCGGAATTTTTGAAGAAAATCGGCGTTTTGAAATTCTGCATGAAAATATGTTTATACATCAGATGTAAAATATAAAAACCTATTCCACCGCCGATAATAGCGTCTATCACGCCAAAAAATATTTTTTTACCTTGCACTGCAAGTGATAATGAAACAACCGAAATAACAGCAAATATAACAAAAATTAAGTTAAACCATCCGCTCAAAGTATTGAATGTTTTATTTATAGAAAGCAGATTTTCCGCTTCAATTGAAGTGTAATAGATATCTTCTACGCCGTTGAGTATTTTTATTTCTTCAGCAATTTTTTTTACAATTTCCGGGTCTCTTTTTTTTAAGTAGATGTCAATAGTTGCGGGTAACGGATTTTCTCCGAGAATTTTTATTTGTTTGGCGAATTCTGGATTTTTTCTGAATTCATCCATCGCTTCCATTTTTGAAGTATATTTTATTCTGTCAATTGTTTTTATATTTTCAATTTTTTTGATAAGTTCATTTTTCTGATTATCGTTTAATTTATCGTCAATAAATGCGACTATCTCTACCCGTTCGGAAAGTTCGGAAAGTGAGTTGGATAAATTTTTCGCAATGAGCGAAAAAAAACCGTAAAATACGACCAAAATAATAACGAATGATATAATGAGTGCCGATAATTTTTTCATATATTTATTATACCATATTTTAACTGCGTGTCAACCCAGTTAGATATGAAATTATCTTAGGGGGTCAACACGGATATGCACAATTCCGCCGTCTTTTTTGACTTATTTTGTAAATCATTGACAACAGCGGATATTTTTTCAAGATTTTTTTTACACTTGGTTTTATCTAAAATCTGTAAATATATTTTCTCATTTTCAATTTCACCGTTATCATTATAAATAGGTTCGCCTATCAACTGTAAAAAAATTTTTATTTTTGAATATCGCGGTATCGCCACAAAAGGAATTTTGTATTTTGCCGCAAGAATCAGTCCGTGCAATCGCATGCTTACAATTATGTCAAGTTTAGAAAATAATTCCAAAAGTTTTTCGGTGTCATTCCATGCAAAAATATCAATAGGAACATCCGCATTATTCCTGATTAAATTCAGCAATTTTATGTCTTTTGATAATTGAAACGGTATAAAAATAACTTCAGATTTTAAGTTTTTTGTAATTAGACCTGCTAATTCGGAAAATACTTTTACATCTTTTTTCCAATTTTTTGTTTTTCTTAAAATTATTCCGATTCTTTGTTTTTTATCGAAAGTACCTTTTGTTTCCGGTTTGGGTAATTCCAAACCGAAAACCGGGTCTGATGTTACAATTATCTCTTTGCTAACCGCAAAAGATTTCAGCAAGTCCTTATCCTGCTCGGTTCTTACGGTGATAAAATCAACCTTATTAAAACATTTTTTTATTAAAAAATTATTAAATGCATATCTAATTTCCCCGATTCCGGCGGCATAAATAAAAACGGTTTTTTTGAAAATTTTTGCGGTGAAAATTATCAGAAGATAATACCACAAACTTAATATGCCGGTTGTGTCCTGAAAAAGTCCTCCGCTGCCAGATAAGAGCATTTTACATTTTGCGATTTCCTTAACTGCTGAGAATATATTCCATCTGTTGACGGCGCACACATTATGCGAATTTGAAGTTTCGTCGGGCGTAGCAGATAAGACGGTAATCTTAACATCCGGCTTGTAACTGCGCAGATCCGTTATTATCGCTTTAAGGATAAGTTCATCCCCCGCATTTTTGAAACCGTAATAACCGGAGATAAGTATATCAGACATATTTTTTTGAACACAGATTACACAGATACACCAACAGCATTTAATCTGTGAAATCTTGTTTTTTATCCGTGTAATCAGAGATTGTTAGGTTTTTTAACAATCTCATTATAAAAATAAATTAAAATTATTCCCAATATCAAACCTACAAAAATCCCGTTAAAACTTCTCAACATTGAAACAAAAAAAGGAGTGTGTATATGACAGAATGTATTGATTATTGAAATCTGACCTATAATACCGACGATAAAAAACGGTTTCCATAAAAAATTGTTTTCTTTGTATTTCAGGTAAATTGCCAAAATCATAAAAGGATGTCCTATCAGAAATTCCTTGAATCTCGGTCTTATAAAAAATATTTTTTCTAAAAACAGGCGAAAATTATCTTCTAATGATGTGGTTGAACCGTAATTTCCGGTCCGGAGAATATAAAATCCTATTGCAAATAATAAAAAGCCGATAAAAATTGCTTCGCCATATAAGAGCGGTTTTTTAAAAAATTTTTTTAAGTTTTCTTTATACAACAGATATATTAAAATTAAAATTGGTGCAAATGATACTATTTTTACCCCTCTGAACAAATCAATCCCAATCATAAAATCTTTAGTTGCCAAAAGACCCGCTATCGTTGTGCCGGACAAAAGGGAAAAAACAGCGATTAACAAAAAAATCAAAACTGATTTTAGTAATGAAAACTTTCCGTCAAAATTATAATTAAAAGATACAAATAAAAGACAAATTACCGGCGATAACAAGGCAATAAAAAAAGAAATTATTTTTGTAAATCCCGTATATGCCGCAAAACTTGAGTTTATTGTTTTAATGCTCGCAGGATTACCGACATCAAACCCGATTTCACCGAGTGATTTTTTTGACTGACGAATATATTCTAACGCATAATCAAGCGTTGTTTGGGACAAATCAAGAATTATTATTTTAACATTTCTTTCAAGTGCAGCACGATTTATCTTATCAAGATTTTTTTTATAGTCGGAATCCCATCTTAACTTAAAGACCCTATAGCCGGCGCCGGAGTTTTTAAGTATTTTTTTAACTTCTTTTTGTTTGGCAAATTCGGCAATCCCGAATGTATAATTAAAATCAGCCGGTATCTCACCGTAAAAATCGTCGGATAAAATAACTGCCAAAACATTTGGTATTTTTTTAGGAGTTAGCGATATGTCGCCTTGAACCGAAAAAACCATATCAAGATTTAATTTTGAAACGACCGAAATTTTTTTTGACGAAATGCCGAGATATTTTTCTGACGGCAGGTTTTTATATTTGGCATTTTCAGTCTCAATCAAAAAATCTTTTGCTTTATCGTCGGACATTACAACGGCATTTATCCCGGCTTTCTTAAAATCGGCAAGTTTTTCTACACCGAAAAAATCCGCCACATCATCATATTCAACGGCAAGTGTGACGGAATTATGACTCTCACCGCGAATCCTGTTTTTTAGAGGTATAACTGAAATGCCTGATAGAATGGTCAAAAAACCTATATAAATTAGTTCTATTTTTAAAATTTTTTTCATTCAAATTTCTTTTTTAGGTTTTCTTTGCTCTTTTCCAAATCCTGCGGGGTTTTTATCGGAAAGAACCGCTCTTCTCTGTTAACCACAATGTATTTCGTTTTGAGAAACAAAGAAAGGTCGCCTGCGAGGCGTTCAAATTGAATTACCTTTTTATCCTCTGCTTTTTTTTCAACATAATAAAACGGAAGTTTAAATTTTCTGTCAAGTGCCTTTGCCTTAAAAATATATGTTGCCGTATTGAAGACAGAAATCAAATCCTGATTGAAATCAGCCGGAAACTTAAACTGTTCTACAATTTCAAGATGACCGTCCACGACTGCCGGCGCCCCCCCTTTATCACCTGAGTATTTTTCTGCAAGTTCCACCGTCATTTCGGAATCTTTGTAAATGTGATAACCAAAAATAAGTTCGGAAATTGTAGCGCCGAGATTATCCACATTGGAATACCATATATGTGTACCGCCGCTTTTAATGAAAGAGGACAAATATTCGCTTTGGGAAAATGCAAAAACAAAATCGCCGTGCCCCGGGCCGTAATAACTTTCATTTTCCGGAGTTACAAAACTACCGTCGGTATTAAGTCGTTTTGCGATGAACTGATTGAAACATTTTATGCTATTTTCAAGTCCGAACCAATTATTTTTTTTGAGATGTTCAAGCGTTGCATGTTCGGTAGCGTAACTATTCATTAAATAAATTGGGATTTGCACATTATATTTTCGGTTAACTTTTTTTATCTGTTCAAGTTTGATTTGCAAAAAACTTTTGCCGTCATAAACCTCAACTATGCCTTTTACGACCCCGCCGAAACGGGTTGCCATCCCGCCGTTGACGATTACAACGCCGAGTTTCCCTCTTTTTATTGTGTCAGAGCCTATATTTCTCAGTTTTTCATTTTGAGAAGTATCATTTTTCGGATTAAAAAAATCCGCCGCATTCGGCGGCTCAATTTTTGCTTTGAGAATGTTGTTTCTGTCGGAAAATTCTCCCGCAAGAAACTTTTTTCTCAAACCCTCAAACAGTTTTTCATCGTAATTGTATTTTTTTAAGATGTCCATTTGTTCCTTTTTTATCGGCGAGCCAGGGAAAAAATTCTGAAGAGCCTCAATTTGCGACTTATTCGTTCCAGGAGCAAATTGCAGAGCGAGTTCTAACGAGCGTCTCAAAGAATTTTGTTCCCGAGCGAGATACTTGCGAGCGACTATTTTACTAAACTCTCATACAATTTTTTGGTTTGTTGGGCAATGTATGTCCATGAAAAAAATTCTTCAACCCGTTTTCTTCCTTCTTCCCCCATTTTTTTTCTCAAATTCTCGTCTTTTAATAGACGATTAACGGCATCGGCAATCTGGTCTGAATTTTTAGGTTCAACAAGTAATCCTGTTTTTTCCGGTAGCACAACTTCAAGAATTCCGCCGGTGGCAGACGCAATAACCGGTGTTTTACATGCCATTGCCTCAAGATTTATTATTCCGAACGGTTCATAAATTGACGGGCAGACAAAAATCTTCGCCGACGAATACAACTGAACGTATTCTTCTTCTTTCAGAAGTTCATGAATCCAGACGATATTTTTTTTCTTTTCAACTTCTTTCGTCATCCTATCTTCGTAGTCCTTTGTGTCCGCACCGGTTGCACCGAGAACAATCTGCATGGGAATTTTATCCGCAGCGGCAACGAGATATTCAAGTCCTTTTTGAGGAGTCGGTCTGCCGACGAAAAGGATATAATCATCTGCAATTTTGTATTTCTTTTTTAAAGAATCGGACAATGGCGTGTATTTCCATTTGTTCAGGTCAACGCCGTTATGGATAACTTCTATTTTTTCAGCAGGAATGTTAAAAAATTTAAGTATGTCCTGTTTCATCAAATTTGAGACAGCAATAACCCTGTCTGCCGACTCAATTCCTATTTTTTCAATCCATGAACTTAATTGATAACCGTGTCCGAGTTGGTCTTCTTTCCATGGTCTTAACGGCTCAAGCGAATGGCAGGTTGCGACAAACGGGATGTCGTAAAGAATTTTTGTCATAAGTCCGCCGAAATGCCCGTACCATGTGTGAGTGTGGACGACATCGGAAGTTATTTCCTCCATCTGTGCCAGCATATTTATAGAAAGCGTTTCAAGAGTCGGCGAAAACTTTTTACCCTTGAGGGCTTCCCATCCCCTGTAACCGCGAACCTTTATTTTGTCGTCCGATTTCTGGTCGCCGAAACATCTGATATCCACATCCATCAATTTAGAAAGTTCCTGTGACAGATACCTCAAATGAACCCCTGCCCCGCCGTAGACATACGGCGGATACTCTTTCGCCATCATTGTTACTTTCATAAATCCTTGTATTATGAAATAGAGGTACTTTTATGGTACAAAAAGACAAAGAAGTTATTAACAAAGAGAACCCCAAATTTCAAAATACACCTCCATTTTTCAATCTTTCCGGCTGGGGAGATAAAAACCGCATTAGGCCTGTTC
>JACRDL010000117.1 GCA_016218625.1 Elusimicrobiota bacterium | reverse complement strand
GGCTATCAGACACCCGGCAGTTTCGCTAAAATTTCAGGCGCATATGCTAATGTCTGTTCGCCGATGAATGTTAGTATCAAAGTCAAAGAACATTGCTCTTTACATACCAAGTTTTAGTCCAGTTTTACGGGGTTCAGTGCGGCACTGTTTCACCGTGTTCATCTCCCGACACACCTGCTCCACCGTCATCTCTTTTTTCAGGACATTCAGCACCAGATCCGTCTTCTCCTGCCCGCAAATCTTTCGGTGGTACTTGTTCTCCGGTTTCACAGGATAATCCTGCGGGTAATCCGTCGGCGACGATATCGGCGGTTCCGGTTCCTGCTGCGGTTTCTGTTCCTGGTTCTGATTTTGTTGCTGATTCTGGTTTTGGTTCTGGTCCATCGCTTTTTACCTCTGGCGGATTAGTTTCTGATACTGCTACAATCTTTTTTTCTTCCGCTGATATGTCCGCCGGAATAGATTCTACAATATTTTTAGTTGCATTTTCAAGGGGTGATGCAGATTCAATCGGCGCCGCGGGTTCGGAAGTTTTACTTTTCTCGTCGCTGACCATTATTTCGCCGTTCTTTGCAAGAACCCGAATTTCCCTGTCGCCTATCTTGCCCACAAGATACATCGGCGATTTTAGCTCGGACGGATTTTCTTTCAGCAGTTTTTCCGTTTCGGCGCTGCCTTCCTGGATAACTTTTTCCATCTGCGCTCGGACGCCGAAATACCTGTCCGCGGGCACAAGTTTCCCAATACCCAAATGTATCCTCTGGTAGTTGTAGTATTTTATCCACTCGGCGATTTTCGTTTGTGCTTCTTCAAATGATGACAGAGGCACATTGCCCAAAAACTCCTGATACAGATTCCGCCAGAAACTTTCTATCTTGCCCAGCGTCTGCGGATGATACGGACGGCTGCGGATATGCTGGATACCCGACTTTATGCAGAACTTGCTGAATTTGCTTTTCCCACGCCAACTGTAAAACTGACGACCGTTATCTGTCAACACTTCTTTCGGGCAACCGCTTCTTTCTATCGCTCCGCGCAAAACGTCCAGCACGTTGTCTTCCGTCTGACGCCGGAATAATCCATGGTTGATGATGTATCTGGAATTGTCGTCTATCACACCGACCAGATATGTCCTGTACAGTCCTTTCAGCATAAACGTCATTATGTCCATTTGCCATAATGCGTTCGGCGTTGCTCGTTCAAAATATCGCACCTGCTTGGGCTTGTTGAACTTTCTTGTTTTCTTGCGACGCTTTAATTTGTGGTTTCTGACGAGGGTGAGCGTCCGTTCGGATAGTCCTTCTGTTTGGCAGGCAGGTGTCTCGGCAGAAAACTTGTTTATTATTTTCCGCACCGTCTCGCCGCAGATTTTGATTAAATTGTTCCTTGCAAGATAGCCGCTGATTTTTTCGGCACCGAGTGCGGGGTTTTCTGCCCTTAACCGCATTATTTTATCTATTACCACTTGCGGTTTTTTTATTAACTCTACTTTGCTCCATTGCCTCTGGTTTGATAATCCCTTCTCTCCATTTTCATCGTATTTATCCACCCAGCAGGTTATCGTTGTCCTCGGTATCCCGGATACTTCACTTATCTGCTCCAAGGCATACCCTTTCTTTGCTAATTTCACTATCTCCAATTTATAATCCGGGCTATACCGGTTGTTTCTTTTATCATACTTGCTCATATTGACTACCTCCCGTTTTTGGGGGTCAGTAGTCAACCAATTCTTTTAAATCCCGTGTCCAATTAGGTTCTGGGTGGGATATATGACATTAAGAACGATCTTAAAGAATATGGTTACCGCGAACAAGCAGTGTATTATAGGTTTTCTAAGGATGTAAAGATAATGTGTTATAAGATTATGGAAGGCCGGCAACCTCCCACGTTTGAATACGCAAAAGTCATTACCACTGGCATATCTTTCAGTTTCAAGGATATTCTTGATTTGGTAAAATAGTAATGGCAAATAAGGATTGGGGATTGGGAAAAAATGGTGACGCTTTACATTTTTTTGATTTGAAAACTTGAAAAAAATATCAAAATGAAAAGTTTTATTATTACTATTGGGACATTGTGTCTTATTAGCGGGTTGATAGAAATTATTGTTCCGTCGGTAATGAGGAATGTGGCTAAAAAAATTCTGCCAAAAATCAATAACCGGATTATTGGATTTCTGGCATTGTTGGTTGGAATATTATTATTTTATGCGTCTCAAAACGGCAGATTAAATTTGCCGGTAAAAATAATCGGACTTCTGGCTGTCTTAAAAGGTTTTGTTTTAATATTCGGTCCTGCTGACAAGCATCGCGGGTTAATAGGTTTTGTGATGGGTGCTACTGATATTGCCTATCGTTTAATCGGAATTGTTACTATAACTTGTGGAATCATTTTGCTGTATAGCCAAATATAAAGAATGAAATTATGGATATGGATGAATTTGAAAAAGTAGTAAATGATTCTGTAGATAAAATTCCTGAAAAGTTCAGAGTGGTATTAGAAAAAGAAAACATCAAACTACTTGCAAGAGAAAAGGCGACTGATGTGCTTCAAAATAAATTCAGGAATAACTTAATATTCGGTGTATTCATTGGAGTGTCGCATACCAAACGTTCTGTGTTTAACATTCAGCAGGAGCCGACCAGAATTGAATTATACAAAGAAAGTTTTGAAAAAGCATTCGGCAGCGGACAGGAAATTGAGAAGCAAATTATAAAAACGGTAGTTCACGAAATCGGCCACTATTTTGGTTTCTCCGAAGAGGAACTGCGAGCATACCTTTAATTTTTAAAAAATGAATAAATGGTTATTGTACCCGACTGCAATTCAAAATTTTCCCTTCAAACTTTATATTGAAGAATCACCTGATAAATTTTTAGTGCTATCCGTTCAGGATAAATGGCCGGGCCCTGGCAAGAAAATCTTTTGTCTGCCGGACGGCTATTGCGATAGAGAAAATTTACCTTCGGAAACTCCGCTGGAAGAATGCGAAATTATAACCTCCGAAAGATACGGCAAGAAACTCACCGTTGTTCTTAACAGGAAAACCCGCCGTCGCTGTTGGTTTTTGTTTCTGAAAAAGGAACATAAAACGAGAGTCGGTGAATTTTACGACCAGGTATTCTGGATAACGCATTCATCGGCGAAAGAAAGAAGACCGGGCGCATATATCCCAAAAAGCAAAGATGTCCGGTTGCTTGAGATAATAGTAGATAGCCGTGAGAGACGACCATACAAATTCGGGGATGCAAAAATCAAAAAAGAAAATTTAAAATCTGGTGACTATGCATTGGTAAAAGATAGAGAGATAGTTGCAGTTGCCGAGAGAAAGACGCTTGATAATTTTCTGCACGAGCTCGGCACATATGATTTTTTCAAGATTGCTCTTCAGGAACTGAATAAAAATAAATACAAGGCGGTGGTATTTGAGTCGCCGTATAGCGATTTTATCAATCCGAAGAAACAAAAATTTTACAGTGCAAATTATATTGCCGATATACTTGCCGACTTGTTTGTGAATTTTCCGGAGATACAGTTTGTTTTTTGCGATAACAGGAAATTTGCCAACGAATGAGTCTACAGGTGGTTCAAACGGATTGATACAGAACAAAAGTTAATAATTGCAAAATAGCATAATAATTTTCGCCTGATGCAAAAAATTTCTTGACAAAAAAAAATAATTTTGTATAATCAAAACTAATGGTTAAATATTATTCCAACTGTTTTTCAAAAAGTAATCCGGATTTTCCAAAGAAGCGGCATTTGATTGGCGGATTATCGCTCGAAATGGCGTTTGAAAAAGTATGGCAAACATATGGCAAAGTATTGCCGTTTTTCTCCGTCGGTGTTACCGTCGCTAAAGTCAAAAAAAGTGTGCAGAAAGTGTGCAGGTTGGTTGCTCAAATCGCTTCAAATAGTGAAAACTGGTGTCAACGAACATCAAAGAACAAATTGGCAGAGTTTCAGACGGTAAAACAGATAAAAAATGTGTTTCCGACAGTAGATTGCGGGAGTAGTTCAGTGGTAGAATGTCTCGTTGCCAACGAGAAGGTCGCGGGTTCGAGCCCCGTCTCCCGCTTTGATTGTTTCAGGGAGATTCCCTATTAGGAGTCAAGTAAAAAGTGAATATGGAAAAAAGTATTCTTGCACCCTGTTTCAAGGGTTTTTAACAAAAGGTCTTTGAAAAATAAATTTGAGTACTATCACCTTAATCCTTTATTAAATTTTAGT
>JACRDL010000114.1 GCA_016218625.1 Elusimicrobiota bacterium | reverse complement strand
CACCGCAGAGAGTTTAAACTCCCTGTCAAACCGCTTCTTCTTCACTTCTTGACCTTCCATTGGACACCTCCCACTTTTTGAGGTCAGCGGCTATTATACCACTAACTCTTCTAAGTGTCCACTTTTTTGGGGGAAGATCACTTCTCCGTTATAATTCGGGATAATAACACTCACATTCTTTTGCATTTCAATTATTCACAAAAATCGGCTTTACAAAATCATCTATTATTTGATTTATTTTTTCCGGGTCATGGGAAAAATCCATGCAATTATAATTCTCGCAACTTTCGCCTTTGCATTTAAAGTTCGCGGGACATTTCACATCCGGCACCAATATAAGATTCCGGTGCTGATAAGGTCCCCACCTCTTCGGGCTATGAACAAAGACGGGCGAATAAAAAGAAATCGTTGGGACTTTTAATGCGGAAGCGATATGCAAAGGTCCTGTGCTGTTTGAAATAAAAAGTTTACACTTTGATATAACCGCGGCTAACTGCATAATGTCCAAATTATCGGGAGTTATTACAAAATCTGACTTCAACCGCGATGTCAGCATTTCCAAATCTCTTTTATCCCGTGCCGAATTCGTAATTATGAACTTTGCGTTGTATCTTTTGCTTAAATCTGACATAACCAATAATAGAAATTTAGTTGATACGTTTAATGAAGAATATCCGCTTGAAGGATGAACACATATGATATTGTAGCCGCCAAGCGAATTGCTTTTAAGGAAGTCATCGGCAAAACTAATATCATTTTGCGAAAGAAATATTTCCAAATCCTTGTAAAATTTATGAATGCCGATTTCTGCCAAAAAGTCCAGATTATATTCCGCCTGATGTTTTTTAATTCTTGAACGGTGCTGGATTACCGTTTTTGTATACAGGAACTGATACCACTTGAATCCAAGACCTATTCTTTTTTTTATGCCGCTTAAAAATATTAGGCGGGCAATATCGAATTTCGGAAATAAAATAAGAGCAGCATCATAATTCTCTTGTCTAATTTCATCGGCAAGTTTTTTATCACACCCCGAATAAGTGAATACCCTTGATATGTATGGATTATTTTTCAGTAGATCACTTGTGTAACTACTGATCAGAACTCCCACAGAATTGATGGGATTTGCCATCTTCACGCTTTTAATGACCGGCAAAGTCAATATTAAATCTCCTATTCTGTCCGTCTCACATATTAATACTTTCATATATTTTTTCCGTTTCAGTTACAAATTTTTCAAAGTTAAATTTTTCTTCTATTTTTTTGCGATTGGTTTCGCCGGCATTTTTCGCAATCGCCGGGTTTTGTAATAACTCAATGATTTTTCGTGCCATTGCCGAAGCATTGCATGGCGGCACTAAAAAATCTTTTTCAAGAATTTCCGGAATACAGCCAATCGTTGTTGCAACAACCGGCTTCGTCGATGACATCCATTCAAGAAGCACCCTGCTTACTGCCTCACTGCCGGTTGAAGCAATTACGCCGAGCGTGCATTTTGACATAAACTGATGGACATTTTCTATGAAACCTAAAAATTCAACCGATTTTTCTATGCCAAGTTTTTTCGCTAATTCTTTAAGTTCCTCGTATTTTATGTTCTCTTCTTTGCCGGCAATTAAAAATTTTGTTTCAGGGAATTTTTTTAATACAATTGACGCCGATTCTAATAAATATTTATGACCTTTAACAGAATCAAGCCGCCCAATGATGCCAATTATCGGAAGTCGGAAGTCGGAAGTCGGAAGTCGGAAGTTATTCAATTTTATTCCCTGATAAATTGTAACAACTTTTTTCGGTTCGAGACCAATTTCCAAATATCTTTTTCTTATAAATTCAGAAGCCGCAATAACATTTTTAGTTTTTCTGTAAAGAAAATTTTTTTTCGGATAAAGTGTATCCGATTTTGTTCTTATTATTACAAATTTTCTTTTTGATAAAAGCGATACTAAATAAGTCAAAAAATGACTTTTGCCGGTATGGGCGTTGACGATATTAATACCTTCTTTTTCAATAAGTTTTTTCAATCGCAAAACGCTACCGAGAATAAACGGACTTTTTCTCGTGCATATTTCAACTGTTTCAAAACCATTTTCTTTTGCGATTTGTAACGGCAAACCGTTTTTAACTCCTGCGAAAAATATTTTATGACCATTTTGTAAAAGCCCTTTTGACAATTCCATCGCATAATTGGTTATTCCGCTATTCCAGGGTATATCAATTATATTAAGAATTTTCATATTGCTTTTTTACAGCGTCAAAAACCTCGTTAACAGTTATTTTATTCATACAATCAAAATGTTTTTTAGGACATTTGTTCGGGCCGTGCGGAGAACAGGGTTTACATGGAACATTTTTTTCTATAACGGTTGCGTTTTTGGAATATGGGAAAAATCCGAATTGCCTGACGGTGGGCCCGAAAATTGCAACTGTCGGAATATCTAATGCCGCTGCGATGTGCATTGGACCCGAGTCATTAGTTATAAAAACACGGCATTTTTTTATAAGTGCAGAAAGTTGTTTAAGCGTTGTTTTGCCTGAAAGGTTAATCGCTTTTGACTTCATATTTTTTTCAACTTTTGACGCTGTTTCAATATCATCAGGACCGCCGAAAATAACAACCTGTCCGTTAAGTTCGTTTACAATTCTATCGGAAAGTTCCGCATACCTTTCATGAAACCACCTTTTAGTCGCCCACACACTCCCGGGATTTATTCCGAAAATAACTTTATCTTTCGGCAAAATATTATCGGCGAATTGTTCGTATCTGCCATCAATATGAATTTCGGTTTTTTCTTCCTCTACTTCAACGCCAAAGTGTTTCAATAAATCAAGGTATCTTTCAAGTTGATGCTTATTTAAGGCATAAAAAACTTTATCCGTAAAAAAAATTCTCCCTGCACTATTTGAAAAACCTATTCTTTCAGGAATATCTGCAAGATATGAAATCAAGCCCGACTTAAAAGACGGATGTGGAATTATGGCAACATCAAACTTTTTTCCCTTTAACTTTTTTGCAAATTTAATCAGCGAGACAAAACCCTTTCCCGAATTCTTTTTATCAAATACGATAATCTCGTCAATTGCAAAGTGCTCTTCAAGTATATTTTTTGTTGCTGGAATACAAACTACACTTATTTGTGCTTTCAGATATTTTTTTGCGGCCTGAATTAGCGGAATTGTTAAAACGACATCCCCTAAAAACGCTGTTTGGATTATCAGTAATTTCATACCAAAGAATCTGCCGTCGCAGTTATATCGTCAATTGCTTTTTTCAACTCAAAACATTTTTTTTCTACATCATCATTTTCAGAAACATAAATAGGTCTACCGTGACAAACCGAAACTTTGTTAAAAGGATATGGTATGTGAAACTCGTCCCAGTGCCTGATAACATATTTTCTTTTTACAGAACTTGCCAAAGGAATTATAGGAAGACCTGTTTTTTGGGCCGCAATAATTACGCCTGGCTGAACTTCGCGTAAAGGACCACGAGGACCGTCAGGAGTAAAAGCCAGCGAAAAACCTTCTCTGCCATTTTTTATCATTCTGACAAGTGCCTTGACACCATCTTTTGAACTTGAACCTCTCACAGCATTAGAACCGAATTTATACGTGATGCCGGCGATATAGCCACCGTCTTTTGATTGGCTCACAAGTATATGTATATTTTTTTTTCTATGCGACCAAACAAGAAAAATCTGTCTTCCGTGCCAAAAAGCATAAATTACCGGCTTTTTATTTTTTTCCAGTTCATCATATTCCGTTGAATTTTTAACAACAACTTTTGAAGTTCTGCCGACCAACCATATATAAAAAAATCCTGCCCAGACCAAAATTTTATCAAAAAAATTCATTTTATAAAAATCCTATCTTTTTTCGTTTTGTTTCCGGCGGTGTTATTAATGCTCTGATGGCATCAAATACCACTCTAAACTGCTGGTCGTATTTCTTTTCCATCTCTTCAATTTTTCTTTGTAAGTCCTTGTGCGTTGAAATCAATGCTCTTAATTTCGTAAATGTCCGCATAATCTGGATATTGACATAAATCGCTCTTTCACTATTCAAAACACTGGATAGCATCGCGACTCCTTGTTCGGTAAATGCATATGGGCATCTTCTTAATCCCATTTTAGCATAAGAATTGGAGGTCACAAATTGTGACCTCCAATTTTTTAACTCTGCTTTATTTAATTGAAACATAAAATCTTCGGGAAAACGTTTCATATTCCGTTGTACTGCTTGATTCAATACTTTAGTCGGAACACCATATAGTTCTGCCAAGTCGTGGTCCATCATAACTTTTTGACCTCTGATAAGGTAAATTTTGCTTTCTATTCTTTCGGCAAGGACTAAATCTTTCACACTTACCTCCAAAAATCAAATTTCCAATTTTTCATATATCCGTCGGTAAAACCCGACCTATTCAACTACTTTCGCAACTACGCAACTACGAAAGTAGGCAAATAGGTAACCTAAAAACAGGGAACCGGAAAGTGGGAAACTTAAAACTGGGAAACTTGAAAACAATAACCCTGCTCTGAAACTACGAAACTTGAAAGCAAACAAAAAGCAAACAACTTGATTGTCATTCCCGAAATCTTTCCCAAGTTTTCAAATCGGAAAAATAAAAAGCGTCTTTATCCCGATTTTTTCTACTAATCTAAAATTACTTTTAATTTATATTTTAGACCGTTCGCACATTTTGCAAGTAATTCTATGTGATCGCCTATTTTAAGAGGAATTCCTTCAATAGTTGTTATCAATTTTCCATTTACAGATGTACCAAAAGCACTTGGTTTTCCAGATAATTCACCATAAGCAGGATCATTAGGACACCCGTCATATAAAAAATATTGTTCCTTCTCACTTCTAATATAACATTGGTAACGACTTATTCTTTCATCAGCAATTGGTAAAACTAAATCGTTACCTGGCATTGGGCCACTACATGGCATTCTTCCTATGGTATATAAATTCTTTTTTGGCACATTTATTAAGGTAAGTTCAATTTCAAAAATTAGTTTCATTCTCTACCCTTTCTTAATATCTGAATACAAGATTTGCTTTAGATTATACGCATTCTTAAGATCCGGGTTTATTTCAAGTGCCTTACCGCAACATTTAATTGCTTCATCATATTTTCCCAAATTGCCAAGTGCAGCCCCTTTGCTAGTCCATGCATCAGCCAATCTCGGATTTATCTCAAGTGCCTTATTATAGCACCCAATTTCTTCATTATATTTTCCTAATTTGCCAAAAGCATCCCCTTTGTTATTCCACGACTCAGCATCTCTTGGATTTATCTCAAGTACCTTATCATAACATTCAATTGCTTCAGCATATTTTCCTAAACTGTTAAGAGCATTACCTTTGTTACCTAATTCCCATGCTTCTAATTTTGACGGTTCCTCTTCAAGAACAATTTTTTCTCCAGTAGTTTCATAATAAATATCAGAAAGTTCATTTTTGAGTTCCGTAAAATTCTGAAACCTATTTTTAGTGTCCTTTTCAAGACATTTTAAAACAAGGGAATTAAGTTCTTCGGGTATTTCAGAATTAAATTTTAATGGAGGAATTGGTTTTAATTTACAATGATTTGCAACAAATTCTTCCGGCGTAGCCGTAGAAACAACATAAGGATAACCCCCAGTAAACATTTGATACAAAACAATACCGAAAGAATAAATGTCTGCTCTTGTATCAATTTCATTAGAAGTAAATTGTTCTGGAGCAATCCATGGTAAAGTCCCTCTTGGTCCGCTCTGCAATATTGTTGCCCCTTTTTTAAGAAGATAAAATAATCCTTTTGCCTCTTTCCCTGCGGATTTCGTGAGACCAAAATCAGTTATTTTTACAATCCTATCTTCTGTAATTAAAATATTTTGTGGTTTTATATCTCCGTGAACAATCCCACCAAGTTTTTTATTGGCATACTCCATTCCATTACAAAATTGAATAGCAAAATTTAGAGATGTATTAAAATCAAGTTTTCTTTCTTCAATCCAATTACTTAAATTGACCTTCCCCTGTTTAGTGGACTCTTTATTTAGTTAAAAAGAACCTTTGTTCGAATTCAAAAGGACTCATATAACCCAGAGACGAATGCGCCCTTTTCCGGTTGTAATACATCTCAACGTATTCGAATATCACGCGCTT
>JACRDL010000115.1 GCA_016218625.1 Elusimicrobiota bacterium | reverse complement strand
CACCGCAGAGAGTTTAAACTCCCTGTCAAACCGCTTCTTCTTCACTTCTTGACCTTCCATTGGACACCTCCCACTTTTTGAGGTCAGCGGCTATTATACCACTAACTCTTCTAAGTGTCCACTTTTTTGGGGGAAGATCATCCAGAGTAGTGGTTTTAAATCCACCTCCCGTGCTTCCTGGTGATGCCCCAATCAACATCAATAAAATCAATACAAAAAGACTACCACTGCTCATAACTCCGATATCGACGGTATTAAAACCGTCCGTGGTAGATGCCGAAATTGACTGAAATGACGAGACCAATAATTTACTGCCTATATTTGAAAAAGAATCCCAATTCTCGGATAAGAGAATCACTAACATACCTATAACTACCACAATCGGGTTAACAACAAGAGTAAGTTTGCTGTGCAGCGATAAACCGCGCGGATATTCATTTTTTATGATTTTCTTGAAAACCGTATATATGTCATACAAAACAAAAAAACCAATTCCACCGGCAAGAGAAACAATGTCAACAGTTACATTGGTGATTATACTTTTTTGATAAGGCATTAAACTTGTCGGAAACAGTGAAAACCCGGCGGTGCAGAAAGCTGCTACTGAATGATAAAACCCAAGATATATTGATCTCAATATAGAAAATTCATGTGCCCAATACAACGCTAAAATTATTGTTCCACCAAGTTCAAAAATTAGTGTAAAAATTATAACCGCTTTAAAAAATATATATAAATTATCTAAATTTACACCCGATAAAGAATCTTTCGCAGTTATTTTGTCAAATAAAGAAAGGTGCGTTCCAAGAACATATATTAAAAAAACAAAAAAAGTCATATATCCAACACCGCCAATCTGAAAATCAATCATAAGCACAATCTGTCCAAATAAAGAATAATAACTCCCTATATCAACTATGGTCAGTCCGGTAGTACTTATACCTGAAGCAGCAACAAATAAAGCATCTATAAATGGCTGAGAAGTACCTTTAGAAGATGCTATAGAAAGACTAAGAAGCACGGCTGCAACCAAAGTTATTATAGCATAACCGAATACTAACAACTGAACCGGCGTAATTCTTCTTAATGAATTATTTAAATTTATCATTTTAATTACCTCAATTATAAAATGCAATTAAATTCGTTATAAGATAGTAAAAAACCCCAACAATTTCATTATACCAAAAACCTTACGACATTGCAAATAAAAAGTTTATTTTATTTCTGAAGTTAAAATTAATATGCGTAGATTGTTCCGTAGGGTCTATGGTGGAGGGCTTTTAGTTTGGTGAACTTTTGGGTAGCAATTTTTCTGTAGTCCAAATTGAAGGAAGAACAAAACTCGGCAAGATATTTTTTAATCAGTTCATTATCGGTTTCTTCAAATTTTACCGTAGAGACCTCTTTGCCTAATTGATACGTTTCAACTTTCCCGCGAATATAAATCGTCCCGCCGTGCATACCGGTGCCGATAAAATTTCCGGCAATTTTTTTGTTTCTGTCAAGCCCAAGTAAAATTATAATTCCACCTGCCATATATTCTGCAAAAAAATCATGAACACTGCCGCCGATAACTATAACAGGGACCATCTCTTTATATGACTTTATGTGTATTCCTGCACGATAACCTGCATCATCTTTAATGAAAACTTTTCCGCCGCGCATACCATATCCGAGAATATCGCCGACGGAACCGTGAACCACTATTTTTCCGGCATCCATAGTATTTGCCACGCAATCCTGCGCATTTCCGAAAACGTTTATTTCCGGGCCGCTCATAAAACTGCCGAGGTCATTTCCGGCAGTACCGTAAATTTTTATATTCACATCGGCTTTCAATCCGGATGCGATATATCTCTGTCCGTTGACATTTTTAAGTTCAATCCGATTAATGCCGGATTTAACCGCACTTCTTATTTTCTCATTTAATTTTTTATGAGTAAGATTTTGTGAGTTTATAATCATATTTCTATAGGGGTAACCTCTTTTGAACGAAACTCTTTCGGGACATAAATATAGCCGAAATTTTCCGAAAATATTTCATTCTTGAAATTTGAAACATCAATCCCGTCTTTTATCATTCCGGTAAATATTCCCGCACGGGCTATATCGCCGACAAAAATCGCTCCTATGATTTTGCCGTCTTTTACTATTGCTTTTTTGTACACTTTTGATTTTTCGTCGGAAAATACAATTTCTTCGCCGGATTTGTCGTTGCTCAATCCAAGCGTAATCAACGGCAACCCGAAAACATCAACCGAATTTCTGACAAACCCGCCGGCATATTCTTTAGCAATTCCCGCAATATTACTACCCGCAACAGCACCTTGCCTATATGCAACGGGCCAAATAGGAATAGGTATCTTTTTGCCGGAAAGAATATCAAGTGCTTCCGTGCAATCGCCGGCAGCGTAAACATTTTTCCTTGATGTTCGCATAAACTCATCTACAACAATTCCCCTGTTTGTTTTAATTTGTGATTTTTTCGCTATGTCCAAGTTAGGCACAACCCCTATCGCACATATAACAATATCAGACGGAATTTTTTCTCCGTTTTTAAGAATACATTGATTTTCTTTTATATCAGAGACGGAATTATTCAGGATAAGTTTCGCATGTTTTTTTATTTTATCCGCGATGATTTTACCGGATTTTTCATCCAGTACCGATGCAAACGGTTTATCCATAAGTTCTACTATTGAAACATTTAAACCGAGCCCTTTAAGAAATTCGGCGGCTTTTATTCCTATCATTCCGCATCCGATTACTACTGCGTGCTTTTTATTTTTACAGAATTTCTTAATGTTATCAGCGTCATCTTTTGTTGTCAATGTAAAAACGTTTTTTCCGTCTATTCCCTTTATATCGAGAGTTATCGGTTTTCCGCCGACTGCAATAAGCAACTCTGAAAATTTTACATTTTTTTTATTTTCAAGTACTACCGAATTATTTTTTACGATAGTTGCTTCGCCGAAAATTAAGTCAACATTATTTTTTCTGAAAAAGTTTTTGTCACGGTAGTAACGCTGTTCATCGGTGAAATTTGTATACGAAATAAGCGGACGGGAATAGAACAAATCCCTATCCTTTGTAATGACGGTTATCGGCAAATTTTTATTTTTTTCGCGGATAGTCTCTATCGCGGAAATCGCTGCAACGGAACTTCCAATAATTACAATCTTTCCACTGCTTTTCACTTTTTTTCACTTCCTTTCACTTCTTTATATACCAGCGCCTCGTTCGGGCAGGCATCAACACACGCAGGTTCGCGGACATCCTCACACAAATCGCATTTCGTAGCAACTTTTTTTTCTTTCGTGTCCATTAAAATTACTCCGAACGGGCACGACATAATGCACATCCAACAACCAACGCATTTTTCGCGATCGTGTGAAACCGCGCCGGTTTTTTTTCCCCGTTTCATAGCACCGGTAACACATGCCTCTACACAAGGCGCATCTTTACAATGGCGACATTGAATTGCAAATGAAAGCGGACCCTTTTGTTCAATTATTAACCGCGGAGTTAAACTCGGGAATTCCTCTTTATACGCCTTAATTATTTTTTTTGATTTTGAATGGGCGACAAGACATGCAATTTCACACAACCTGCACGCCATACAATATTCTTCATTAAAATATATTTTTTTCATTTTTTATCTATTTTATTTTATCGCGGCGGAGCGAGCAAGAAATTTTTGAAGAGCCTCGATTTGCGACCTCTTCTTTCCAGAAGCAAATTGCAGAGCGAGTTCTGACAAGCGTCTCAAAAAAATTTGCTTGCGAGCGACCTTTACATACTTTCTCCCGCGGGTTTAATATCCAGTATTTTTAGTTCATTTTCGTGCAGGTCAAATCCGCGAAGACGAAGGCGATTGCCGCGAAGCGACTCCACAGCGTTTATACCCATGCCCCCCATAATTTCTTTTATCTCATGACTCCACGCTTTAATTAAATTTACAAGCCGACGGGCGGCAATTTCAGGATTCAGCCGCTTGACAAGATACGGGTCCTGCGTCGCTATTCCCCAATTACATTTTCCCGTGTAACATTTCTGACACAGATGACAACCCATCGCGACAAGTGCAGCGGTACCGATATAAACCGCATCGGCACCGAGTGCGATTGCTTTTACTACATCGGCGGAATTTCTAAAACCGCCGGCGGCAATAATTGACGCCCTGTTCCGTATTCCCTCTTCTCTTAAACGACTGTCAACCGCAGAAATCGCAAGTTCAATCGGGATGCCGACATTATCCCTTATTCTGGTCGGTGCTGCACCAGTTCCGCCGCGGAGACCGTCAATAGCGACAATATCCGCACCCGCTCGGACAATACCCGATGCAATTGCTGCGATATTATGGACGGCAGCGACTTTTACGCTGAGCGGTTTTTTGTAGCCCGTCGCTTCCTTTATTGAATAAATCAACTGCGACAAATCCTCAATTGAATAGATGTCGTGATGAGGAGCGGGTGAAAGTGCATCCGTGCCCGTCGGTATCATTCTTGTTTGAGAAATTTCCTCAGTTACTTTTTCCCCGGGAAGATGGCCGCCAATTCCGGGTTTTGCGCCCTGACCCACTTTTATCTCAACTGCAGCAGCAACATCCAAATAATCCGAGTCGACACCGAACCTGCCGGAAGCGACTTGAACAATCGTATTTTTTCCGTATTTGTATAGTTCTTTCGGAAGACCGCCCTCGCCGGTATTATAAAAAATTCCGCATTCATCAGCAGCACGGGCAAGTGCACGCATTGTATTCAACGAGATAGCGCCGTAACTCATTGCAGAAAAAAGTATCGGCGTTTCCAGTTTAAGTTGAGGCGGAAGTTTAGTTTGTAGTTCATAGTTCGTAGTTCGTAGTTTTTTATTTTGTCCTCTGAACTCTGAACTCTGAACTCTGAACTCTATTCTATCTGGTTTTGCACCAAGATATGTGCGAAGTTCCATCGGTTCGCGCAAAGGGTCAATAGACGGATTTGTAACCTGTGCGGCATCAAGCAGGATATGGTCCCAGATAATTTTATAATCCTTATCCGTTCCCATTCCTGTTAAAAGAATCCCGCCGGTTTCCGACTGTTTGTACAATTCTTTCAGTTGCTTTTCCGTCCAGTTTTTATTTTTTTTGATATTCTGCTGATGTTCCGAAACTGTTATCGCACCTGTCGGGCACATCGTTGCACAACGCAAACAACTGACGCATTTTGAATTATCTGTTTCAATTTTATTCGCCTCTTTGTCAAAGGAATGTGCATCAAAGGCGCACTGACGGACACATACCTCGCACTGAATACATTTATCGGGGTCTCTTGTAACTGTAAAATCCGGAAATAATAATGACTTTTTCATATTCGCTTTGCGAATACACTGAACCGACACAGAACTTTTACACAGAACTGAAGCGGAACTTTCCATGTCCGTTCCGTGTTCCTTTGTTCCGTGTCTGTTCCGTGTTTCTCAACTTTCCAATCGCAGGTTCGCCGACTTTAGGAAAAAAAACATCGCCTTTTTTAAGCGGACAAATCTCCTGTATGGCGCATTCCTCAGATGCTAAATAAAATTTTGAACCGTTTCTTGCGGCAACCAAAGGCCTGAGTTTAAGACGGTCAGTAAATCCGAACATCATTTTGCCGTCGGAGACGATTATTGCCGATGGCCCGTTTATCAGGGCGCTTCCGTAAATTATCCTGAGTGTTTCATAGAACTTTCTTTCATCTTCCGGCATTTTTTCTATTTCCGACCATAGCGGCGGACACAAAACTTTATGGGCAAGCGACATCGGTAATTTGTGTTTTCTTAAAAGTAAATCAAAAAGATAAAGAATCGCTTCGCTGTCCGTGTGAAGTGTCAACCGATACCCGAACTCTTCAAGATATCTCTTGTTTATTCCGTAAGACGATATTTCTCCGTTGTGAACGATTGAAAAATTTAAAAGTCCGAAAGGATGCGCACCTCCCCACCAGCCGGGTGTATTAGTCGGAAATCTATCGTGGGCAATCCAGCAATAGCCGCTGTATTCTTCAAGTTTGTAAAATTTACCGATGTCGGCGGCATATCCGACACCTTTGAATATTCCCATATTTTTACCCGAAGAAATTACAAATGCACCGGCTTGAGCGCCGTTTATTTTCATAACGGAGCGCATCACAATATCCTCTTCCGTCATTTCATAAAACTGTTTTTTTATTTCGTCTTTTACACGGAGGAAATATCGGAACAATAGCGGACGGTTGACAATCGCCTTCACCGTTCTGGTCGGAATAGGTTCTTCTTTTACAATTTCAAAATCATGTTTCAGATAACTTTCGGTGTTCTCACGCGATTTTTCATCGTTATAAATTATGTGAAAACAAAAATCGTCGGAATTTTCGGGATAAATACCGTAGCCGGCAAAACCGCCGCCTAAACCGTTCGCACGCAGATACATTTTTTTTATAGCGCAAATTATCTTTTCGCCGGAAAACCTGTTCCCTTTCTCGTCAATTATTCCTGCTATTGAACAACCCATGTTAAATAAGCGGCTTTGCCGCAAAAACAAGGTAAAAGGTAGAAAGGTAAAACCTTTTTACCTGCCATTTTTTGTTCCTTTCTACCCTTCTACCCTTCTACCTGCCTCTTTTCTCAGTAGACAAAAAGCATTTCCCTGTATTTCGGAAGAATCCAGTATTCATCCCCGGTATATTCTTCAAGGGCATCAACCGTTTCCCTTAAACCGTACATTAAAGGAATTATTTCACTGCAATAGAAATTTGCCTTTTCGTCTTCACCGGCTATTTTTTCCTTTTTATCCAGTACAACTTCAAGTTTCCCTATTTTTTCATAAAGTTCCGCTACAAGTTTTGAATATAAGAAAATTATTTCCGATTCTTTTTTCAGCACTTTAGCATCAATCCCCTTAACAGAATTTAAGTTCTTTACCGACTGTGACAAAACATTCTGATATCTAACTACCCCAGGAACCACAAGCGTCTTCGCCATCATTAAAACGGTCTCAACTTCTATATTTACAACTTTTATGTACTGTTCTATCAGAATTGTGTAAATAGATTCTATCTCAACATCGCTGAGAACGTTTAACCTTATGAAAACATCCTTGTTTTTTTTGGTTATAATGTCTTTCAGCGATTCAGGCGCGGTCTTTTTGTTCGGCAATCCACGTTTTGCCGCTTCTTTTTCCCACGCAGGGTCATAATTATTCCCTTCAAATCTTATGGAATTAGTTTCGGTTATTAGAGGAATAATCGCTTTCAGCACTGCCTTATTAAAGTCCTTTTCCTTTTTGAGATTATTCTCTATTTCTTTATAGAGTTCGTTCAGGATATCGGCAACAATAACATTCAGCGTATAGTTTGCCATCGCAATAGAATGCGACGAGCCAACCGCCCTGAATTCAAACTTATTGCCGGTAAACGCAAACGGGGAAGTTCTGTTTCTGTCGCTGTTATCCCTGCTTATTAACGGTAATTTGCTGATGCCGAGATTTATAATCGCTTTATCGCTGTAATCAGCTTTTTTATTTTTTTCCAAATTATCAAGAATCTCCGTGAGTTGTTCTCCTAAAAACACTGAAATTATCGCCGGGGGAGCTTCATTTGCTCCCAGACGATGGTCATTACCGGCCGTTGCAACGGTTGCGCGTAATAAATCGGAATATTTATAAACGGCTTTAATTGTCGCAATCAAGAAAGTTAAGAATTGCAGATTCGCATGCGGCGTTTTACCGGGCTCCAGCAAATTATTTCCGTCGGAATCCGCCATAGACCAGTTGTTGTGCTTCCCCGAACCGTTAATGCCGAGAAACGGTTTCTCATGCAGTAAGAGCGCAAGATTGTGTCTGTTCGCAACTTTTTTTAACGTTTCCATTATTACTTGGTTATGGTCGGTGGCAACATTGCTATCTTCAAACAATGGTGCGATTTCAAACTGCGCGGGGGCAACTTCGTTGTGCCTTGTTTTTACAGGAATCCCGAGTTTAAAAAGTTCCAGTTCCGCATCGTGCATGAACGCGAGAATTCTTTCCTTAATGCTGCCGAAATAATGGTCTTCCATTTCCTGACCTTTGGGCGGTTTCGCACCGAACAACGTTCTTCCGGTGATGATTAAATCCGGCCTTCTATTATAATACGCCTTGTCAACCAAAAAATATTCCTGCTCGGGACCTACGGTCGTGTAGACCCTGTGCACTTTTTTATTTCCAAAAAGGTGTAGGAACTTTACGGCAATTTCGCTTAACCTGTCCATTGAACGGAGAAGCGGGACTTTCTTATCCAGTGCCTCGCCCGTATATGATAAAAATATGCAGGGGATGCAGAGCGTAGTGCCGTTGATGGCTTCAACCAGAAATGCCGGAGAGGTGGGGTCCCACGCAGTGTAACCCCTTGCTTCAAATGTGCTCCTCAAACCGCCGCTTGGAAATGACGAAGCATCCGGTTCGCCCTGTATAAGATTGCTCCCCGAAAATCTCTCTATGACTTTTCCGTCTTTGCTGAAACTCAGGAAACTGTCATGTTTTTCCGCCGTCAGACCCGTCATAGGGTGAAACCAGTGAGTAAAATGGGTCGCGCCTCGGCCTATCGCCCATTCTTTCAAGCCCTGCGCAACCTCTTCCGCTAATATCGGTTCAACTCTCCCGCCTTCTTTGATTATTTTTTTTAACGCCTCATAAGTTTTGTCTGGCAGGTGTTTTTTCATTGCCTCGTCGTTAAAAGAGTTCATCCCGTATATTTCCGAGATCGGCTTCCCTTTCATTTCCGGACTAATCGTCTGGAATAAATCCCTCTGGTTTGTAATTTCTGAAATTATCTGTTCTCTGTATGACATTGTTTTGCCTCCCGTGCAACACCAGAAATTAGGAGATTGAGAAATTAGGATATTAGGGTTTTGATTTTCCCTAATCTCATAATCTCATAATCTCGTTCCTCTCTCCCATCTCCCGTTTACCGTGAACTTAATTATACTTATATTTACAGAAATGTCAACTTTTTTTTATCCGATTGCATCACCTCCTTTTTCGCCGGTTCTTATTCTTATGCATTCCGGCAAATCCAGAATAAATATTTTTCCGTCGCCGATTTTCCCGGTTCGCGCACCTTTAATGATAGCATCAACGGTCGGTTTAATAAAATTTTCATTGACGGCAATTTCAAGTCGGATTTTTCTCAAAAGGTTTCCCGTTTCCTTTACACCTCTGTAAACCTCCGTGACACCTTTCTGTTTCCCGTGACCCAAAACCTCGCTTACCGTGATAAGATTGACATCTGCTTTGTAAAGTTCTTTTTTTACCTCTTCCAATTTGTGCGGCTGAATTATCGCAATTATCAGTTTCATTTTTTCTCCTTTAATTCATTTAGTCATCGTGGAGCGAGGGTGTTGCTGAGCGGAACCTCACGGAGCACCGCATACACCATTATTTTTCACCTTATGACTTTTAGCGGTGCGAGTGAGAGCCCACCCTCAAAGGCGAGGCGTTTCCGCGAAACAATACCCGAGCGACTATTTATTCAAGCAAAGTATATGCACCCTCGCGGTGCTGGGTTAAATCAAGTCCCATTGTCTCGTCGCTTTCTGTAACCCTGACGCCAATGGTTAAATCAACCAATTTGAAAATAATAAATGTCATCGCAAAAGTATAGACAATAGTGATGCAGACAGTAATTAACTGTACCAAAAATTGTTTCGGATTTCCGAAGAAAAGACCGTTGGCACCAGCAGGATTTATCAATTTTGAAGCAAAAAGTCCGCATGCCAGAGAACCCCAAATACCACCGATACCGTGCACACCAAAAGCATCAAGCGAATCGTCATAGCCCAATTTTGGTTTGATGAGACCAACTGCGATAAAACAGATAATGCTGGCCGAAAAACCAATTAATATGGCCGACATAACACCAACAAATCCAGCACCCGGTGTGATAGCGACAAGCCCCGCCACGGCACCGGTAACAGTTCCAAAAATAGTCGGCTTACCGTTGATGAACCATTCTAAAATCGCCCAACTTAAACCCGCAGCAGCAGCGGCTGTATTTGTAACCACAAAAGCATTAGCCGCAATACCGTTTGCCGCCAGAGCACTCCCGGCGTTAAATCCAAACCATCCGAACCAGAGAATCCCTGCACCTAAAACAGTAAAAGGAAGATTGTGAGGCGGAACAGGTTTGTTTTCATAATTTTTCCTTCTGCCGATGATTAAAATAGTAACTATTGCGGCAATTCCGGCGTTGATATGAACAACGGTACCTCCGGCAAAATCAAGTGCACCGAGATTTTTAAGCCAGCCGCCGGTTCCCCAAACCCAGTGACAGACAGGGTCATAAACAAAGGTCGCCCACAAAACGGTAAAAACCAAAAATGCCGAAAATTTCATTCTCTCGGCAAAAGCACCTATAATAAGTGCAGGGGTTATTATTGCGAACATCGCTTGAAAAATCATAAACGCCTGATGAGGAATTGTTGCAGCATAATCCGGGTATGGTTCAAGCCCAACGCCCCGAAGTCCTGCCCAATCAAGCGAGCCGATAGGTCCGTTGCCCGGTGAAAAAGAGAGCGAGTAACCAAATAAAACCCACTGCAAACTCAAAACGCAAAGAACAATAAAGCACTGCATTAAAACGCCGAGGACATTTTTTCTTCTTACCATTCCTCCGTAGAAAAATGCCAGACCCGGAGTCATCAACATCACAAGCCCAGCAGATATTAAAACAAAAGCAGTATCTCCTGAATTCATATTTCCCTCCGAATTCAAATAAAAAATCTTCAACCCTC
This sequence comes from Elusimicrobiota bacterium, assembly GCA_016218625.1. Lineage (GTDB taxonomy): Bacteria > Elusimicrobiota > UBA8919 > UBA8919 > UBA8919 > UBA8919. The sequence continues at coordinate 966 of JACRDL010000115.1, read as the reverse complement.
ATTGGAATTGAAGACATCATTGTCAATAAAAAATCCCCATACCGTCTTTGGTATGAGGACTGCTTTGTCCTTTTGTTTAATTATATCAAAAGCGATATAATTTTGTCAAGTACTTTTTTTATTTTTTAAATTTTTATTTCTTAAGGTCATCCACCAGAATTATCGCCTCCGATATTTCTTTCATTGATTTACGTCTGTCCATCGCCTGTTTCTGTATAATTCTAAAAGCAGTTGATTCGTCTAATTTCTCTTTCCTCATCAAAATTCCTTTTGCACGCTCAACAAGTTTTCTGGCTTCAAGTTCCTCAGAAATAACTTTTGTTTTGACGATAAGTTCCGTATTTTCAATAACTATCGCAGCCTGGTTCGATACCATTGTGAGTATGTCAATTTCACTTTTTTTGAATTTGTGAAAAACGGATGTATAAACATCAATCGCACCAATTGTTTTTCTTTTTATTATAAGAGGGACGCATAACATAGATACAAGCCCTTCTTTTCTTGCAATCTCTTTGTACTTGAAAGTTTTGTCTTTTGATATGTCGTAAACAGTCATTGGTTTTTTTTCTTTCACTACAATTCCAGCAACACCTTCACCAATTTTAAGCGGCGGTTTTTTAAGATAGATATCTGAAATTGATTGTGATGCCTTAATTTCCAGTTCGCCTTTTCCATTAATAAGCATCAGTGAACAAATCTTTGAACCCAGTGCTTCAGCGGTAACGGTGACGATAAATTTCAGTATATCTTCAAGATAAAGTTCCGAAGTTATCGCATGAGAAATTTTTGTAAGTGCTTCTATCGTTTCGTTGATGTTTCCTTTTCTAGTGTAGTGTCCCATAAATTACTTGACATTTAGTTTTTTATTTGTATAATTATGGTAAATGAACATATCAAAACGAATAGTACTCACAACCGAGGAACAATCGACAATCGACCGTTGGTCGCATGGGAAAAGCATTCCAT
>JACRDL010000116.1 GCA_016218625.1 Elusimicrobiota bacterium | reverse complement strand
GAACAGGCCTAATGCGGTTTTTATCTCCCCAGCCGGAAAGATTGAAAAATGGAGGTGTATTTTGAAATTTGGGGTTCTCTTTGTTAATAACTTCTTTGTCTTTTTGTACCATAAAAGTACCTCTATTTCATAATACAAGGAACTATGAGAAAAGTTTTTGGTTTGTTGTTGGGTTGTTTTTTGGCGGTTTCGTTTGTAGTTCCGGTTTTTGCGGAGGGCGAATTCAGTAAAGAACCGTCTGAAAACGGATTTTCAGTTTGTTCCAAAGCAGAGGTTTATTGTTATCCGGATACTCTTTGGATTGTCTGCGGAATTTATTCGGACGGACTTTCTGTTGATGAAGCACTTGCCGAAAATGAAAGCAATTTTGAGAGATTGAAAAAAACTCTTAACGGAAAAGAATTTAAAAATTATAAAATGAAATTTTTTCCTGTTAGTATAGGTCAGGCAGGTTCTTCATATGAAATAAGACGGAAAAAATCCTTTGGTTTTAAGGTAAATAGGCAAATTGTTCTTGAGCAAAAAAATATAAACGAAAAAAACATTGATGCCATAATGCTTGGGACGGCCAAAACCATAGATATTTTATCTAAATCCGGAGTTAATAACTGGGGTCTTGAAAGAAATTATACGGAAACGGGGACGGCGGTATATTTTGGATTGACGGACAAAGAAAAACATGAAGACAAAGCCAAGAAAGAGGCATATCAAAAACTTGAAAGCGAAAAAGAAAAAGAAGTTAAAATCGCTGGGGTAAAAATAAAGAAACTTAAAAGTTTAGAAAGTAAAAGCAGCGGTTTAAGAGATTTTTACACTATAAGGGAAGGTGATATCTTATCTGAAGGTCTCAGGAGCAGTATATTTAAGGAATTCAAAATAATAGGTTATGTTAATGCCGTTTATGAGATAGAATAAAAATTTTTGGTGCGGTACCCAAGTGGCTAAGGGAGCAGTCTGCAAAACTGTTATTCGCCGGTTCAAATCCGGCCCGCACCTATCATTAGTTCAGAGTTAAGAGTTCGTAGTTGGTAGTTTTCTTTCTCTGAACTTTGAACTATGAACTATGAACTCATATTGGGCGGTTAGCTCAGTTGGTTAGAGTACTTGCTCGACACGCAAGGGGTCACAGGTTCGAATCCTGTACCGCCCATTTTTTTGTATTGGAAACCGAAAAACGCCTCAGAATTATCCCTCAAGCGGGACAGGCGCCGAAAAGACACAGAATAAAGATTCAGTGAAATTCTGTGACATTCTGTGGCTTATCTTGTAAATGAAATGGATAAAAACAAATCTAATCTGGAAATTCTACGACATTCAACCAGTCATATAATGGCTCAGGCGGTAGCAGAACTTTTTCCCGGCACGAAACTTGCAATCGGTCCCGCAATAGAAGAAGGTTTTTATTACGATTTTGACACTCCCCAACCATTCAAACCTGAAGACCTCGAAAAAATTGAAAACAGGATGAAAGAAATCGCCGCTGGCAATCACAAATTTGTCCGTTCAGAGATGGCAAAAAAAGACGCGGTTGAATTTTTCAAAAAGAAAAACGAGTCGTATAAGATTGAACTGATAAACGATCTAACCGACGGAAAGGTCTCGCTTTATCAGCATAGCACATTTATTGATTTGTGCCGCGGACCTCATCTTGAAAGCACGAAAGAAATAAAACATTTCAAACTTTTATCAATTGCCGGCGCTTATTGGCGCGGCAGCGAAAAAAATAAAATGCTCCAACGGATTTACGGCACCGTTTTCCCGACCAAAGAAGAACTTGAACAGTATCTTAAAAAACTGGACGAAGCAAAAAAGAGGGACCATCGCATTCTGGGGAAATCTTTAGATTTGTTTTCCGTGCACGAGGAAATCGGAGCGGGCTTAATTCACTGGCATCCGAAAGGTGCAATTGTCCGTCAGTTACTTGAGGACTTTTGGAAAAAAGAACACTCAAAAAACGGATACCAGATTGTCTGTACCCCGCATATAGCGTCGGAAGAAATTTACAAAATTAGCGGTCATCTTGAGAAATATTCCGATATGATTTATTCGCCGATGGATATTGATGGCAAGCCCTTCCGCGTCAAGCCGATGAACTGCCCGGGACACATTCTTATTTTCAAAACGAAACTTCATTCTTACAGGGAACTTCCCGTACGCTTTGCGGAAATGGGAGCCGTCTACAGACATGAACTTTCCGGCGTTTTACACGGCCTTTTACGCGTCCGCGGATTTACAATTGACGATGCGCATATTTTCTGCACGAAAGAACAGGTTGAAGATGAAATAATTTCCGTTTTTAATTTTACGATTGAATTTTTAAAAAAATTCGGGTTTTCCGAGTTTGAAATTTTTCTTGCGACCCGTCCCGAAACATACATCGGCGAAATTGAAAAGTGGGATTTAGCAACCGCATCCTTGAAAAAAGCGCTTGAAAAAACAGGTTATTCTTATATAATTGATAACGGCGGTGGCGCATTTTACGGTCCAAAAATTGACCTGAAAGTAAAGGATGTTCTTGGACGGAGTTGGCAGTGCTCAACAATACAATTTGATTTCAATCTCCCGGAAAGGTTTGATATAACTTACAGAAATGGAGAAGGCAAAGATGAAAAAGTGATTATGATTCATCGTGCGATTTTCGGTTCTTTGGAAAGGTTTTTCGGCGTTTTGATTGAACATTACGGTGGCGCATTTCCCTTTTGGCTGGCGCCCGTTCAGATAAAAATTTTACCGATAACGGATGAGCAAATTGAATATGCGAAGAGCGTAAAAAAGGAACTCGGTGATTTGCGGATTGAAATTGACTCAAGGAACGAAAAATTAAACTACAAAATCCGCGAAGCGCAGATGGAAAAAATCCCATACCTTTTAATTTTGGGTAAAAAAGAGCAGGTGGCAAATGAAGTTGCCGTAAGATTATACGGGGAAAACACTACGACCACAATGACTATAAAAAAGTTTTTAGAAGAAATAAAATCACTTGACAAATAAAAGTTTAATAGTATAATAACAACAATAAAGATCCCGGTTTAGGGACACCTTAATCCAGTGGAGAAAAGGTGGCACGAAAGTGCCATTCCGAACTTGTTTCGGAATCTAAAGGATAGCCACTGGGCTATCTTTTTTTTCACGAAAGCACGAAAAACGGATTCGTGTCTTCGTGAAACTATTTCGCGATTTCGTGAAAAGGAGGTGGTGTAAAATTTCAAAAAGTTTTTTGAGGATTAATAGCCAAATAAGGGCACCAAAGGTTCGTCTTATAGCAGAGGATGGGACACAGTTGGGAGAGAAAAGCATACAAGAGGCGGTGTTTCTTGCGCGGGAATCGGGAGTTGACCTTGTTGAAATAGCACCTATGGCAACTCCGCCAGTGTGTAAAATTATTGACTACAAAAAGTATAAGTATTTGCAGAGCAAAAAAACCAAGACGGTTCACAAGACGGGTGTTTTGAAGGAAATAAAAATAAGACCGAAAATCGGAGAGCATGATTTAAGGGTAAAAATAAAACATATCATAAGGTTTCTTGAGGAAAAAAATAAGGTAAAGGTCTTGATGCAGTTTTTCGGAAGGGAAAGAGAGCATATATCGGTCGGCGGAGATATAATTAACCGTCTTCTTGCGGAAGTTAGTGAATACGGCCAGCCGGATTCACCGCCGCGGTTGATGGGAAATTCAATAAATGTAATTCTTTCGCCGAAGAAATAGGAGGCAGGAAGCGGGAAGTGGGAAGTGGGAAGTAGCGGGCGAATTGCCATTCGCCTTATTTTTGCGGGATAGCAATCCCGCCGCTACTACTCCCTACTCCCTACTGCCTACTCCCTGACGTTAAATGCCAAAATTGAAATCACACAGTGGTGCTAAAAAAAGATTTTCTCTGACAGGAAGGGGTAAAATCAAAAGAAAAAAGCAGGGTGCCCGTCACATTCTTACAGGGAAACCGGCAGGCAGAATGCGTCATCTGAAAAAAGCGGGAACGCTAAACAAGGTTGACACAAAAATGATAAGGACTATTTTACCTTATCTATAAGGGGCTGGAAGTGGGAAGTGGGAAGTGGGAAGTGGTTTTAACTACTCCCTACTGCATACTCCCTACTTCCTGATTTTAACTATGCGTATAAAAGGTGGAGTTGTAACAAGAAGAAGAAAAAAACGGCTTTTTAAGAAGTCAAAGGGTTTTCGGCTATCCAACAAAAATGTCTACATCCATGCGTCGGAAAGAGTGGATAAGGCGCTTGTCAATGCATATGTCGGCAGAATTCAGAAAAAACGGGATAAGAGAAGTCAGTGGATTTTAACGCTTAATGCGGCTGCCCGTCTTAACGGTTTGTCATACAGCAGATTTATTTCCGGAATTAAAAAAGCGGGCATAACGCTTAATAGGAAAATGCTTGCCGCTCTTGCCGTTTCGTCGCCGGAAGATTTCGTGCAATTGGCGGAAATTGCCAAATCAAAAATATCTGCCGAACAGTCATCGACAGCGGCATCTTCACCGGCACCTGCCCCGCACAATGATGCGGGGGCTCCGTCTGCCGGTTAATATGAAATTTTCTCCGCAGCAAATTCTTGTATTCGGTTTCGCCGGCGTAATTTTAACCGGAAGCGTTATCCTGTCATTACCCATCTCATCCGCAACGTTTCAGCCGGTAAATTTTGTTGATGCGCTTTTTACGGCAACCTCAGCGGTTTGCGTTACCGGACTTATCGTAGTCAACACAGCGACCCAGTGGTCCCTATTCGGTAAAATAATAATATTACTTCTTATTCAAATCGGCGGGCTGGGTTATATGACCCTTGCCACACTTTTCGTAATTATGCTCGGCAAGCAAATATCTCTGAAAGACCGTCTCGCATTTGCCGAGGGCATACAGACATTCTCGTTTGTTGAAATTAAAAGATTTATAGTTTATGTCGTGAAAATCACGCTGCTTATTGAATTTGCTGGTGCGTTAATTCTTTCAATAAAATGGATTCCCGAGTTCGGAATTGTCAGGGGCTCCGGGCATTCAATTTTTCATGCGGTTTCCGCTTTTTGCAATGCCGGTTTTTCAACTTTCGGACAGAATCTTTCGGATTATGTCGGTTCTATTCCGATAAACCTTGGGGTAACATCGCTTATTATTTTGGGAGGTATCGGTTATATCGTCATCAGTGACATTTATTCTTACAAAAAAACAAAGCGACTTCTTTTGCACACTAAAGTTGCGATTTTTACTACGGCGGTTCTTATTATTTTAGGCGCTGTTTTGATATTTTTGTTGGAAAATAATAATCCGTCAACACTGGGACTCTTACCTCTAAAAAATAAATTATTATCGGCATATTTTCAGTCGGTTACTCCTCGCACGGCAGGTTTTAATACCGTTGATATTTCGGCACTGACTGCGCCGGTTTTATTTTTGATTATAGGACTTATGTTTATAGGCGCATCGCCGTCGGGTACAGGCGGCGGAATAAAAACAACGACATTCGCTACGATTTTTGCGAGTATAAAGTCAACGCTCAAAGGCAGAAAAAGTGTTTCTATTTTTAAGCGAAGAATTGGAGCGGAAATTGTGCAAAAATCATTCATACTCGGCTCTCTGGCAGTTGCTTTTGTATCCGTGATGACATTTTTAATTTTAATTATTGAAGGCAAGGATTTTATAAGAACACTTTTTGAGGTTGTTTCGGCTTTTGCAACTTGCGGTTTATCAGCCGCCGTCGGAACGCCGCTTTCATTTTCATCTTTTTTTACGCCTTTGGGCAAGTTGCTGATAATATTGACGATGTTTGTCGGCCGCCTTGGACCGTTAACAATTGCAGTTGCTGTTATGGAAGAAAACGGTGCGGAAAAATTTCATTATGCCGAAGATAAAGTTATAGTCGGTTAAGAGGCAATTAAAAATGTAAAATGTAGAATTAGAAATTGTGGCGAAAAATATTTTTAATTTTTAATTTTTAATTTTTAATTGATGTTATTATGGAACAAATTGCGGTTATCGGGCTCGGGACATTCGGAATTTCCGTTGCAAAAGAACTGTCTAAAAAGGGAATTCAGGTTCTTGCTATTGATACAAACGAGCAGAAAATACAGGAAATTTCTTCATCTGTTACCCAAGCGGTAGTGGCGGACTCAACGGATGAAAAAGCCATAAGAGAACTCGGGCTTACCGATTTTGGAGCAGTTGTTGTCGCTATCGGAGACAATCGGGAAGCGAGTATTCTTACTACTTTGATATTGAAAGAAGTCGGCGTTAAAAATATCGTTGTCAAGGGGTTAGATGATTTGCATGCAAAGGTTCTTCAAAAAATCGGCGCCGACAAAATCGTTTTCCCGGAAAGGGATATGGGTGAGAAACTTGCGGAAATGCTGGTATCTCCGAATATAATAGAAAAGATAGAACTTTCACCGGAATACAACATGGCGGAGATTATTGCCCCGCAATCATTTATTGATAAAACAATCAAGGATATTGATGTCAGGGCAAAATATAAACTGCACATCATAGGCATAAAAAGAAAAGCGCCGTATATTAAAGATGACGGCGAGACAGATTTCAAGGAGGAGTTTCTTATTGCCCCGTCTGCATCAGAAATTTTGCAGGACGGAGATGCGCTTATTCTTATCGGAACATATACCGATATTGAGAAAGTGAAAAAACTATGAAAAAACCAATGCCAAAAAATTTTTCAAAAGAAGAAATTGACCTGATAGAAATGGGTAAGTTTTATTTTATCAGCGGTAAATATGACGAAGCGATTGAGGAATTTGAAAAGGTAATAAAAATAAATCCGAAAAATGCCGACGCATATTTTAATATGGGGATAGTAAAGGAAGCAAAGAATGATTCCTCCGGCGCTAAAAAAATGTATGAAAAGACGCTGGAAATAATACCCGACCATAAGACCGCGAGAAAACATCTGGAAAAATTAGTGGGATTATAAAAGGCAATTAAAGATGACACGAAGTGTCACCCTGAGCGAAGCGAAGGGTCTCGGTGTTGAAAACCGAGATGCTTCATTTCATTCAGCATGACATATTAGTGGTAAGAATATGAAAGGGATAGAAAAAAACGCGATTGAAGAAATATCAAAAAGTCAGACACAGGAAGAACTTGAAAGAGTCCGTCTAAAATATCTCGGAAGAAAAGGAATCATAACGGAAAAACTGTCGGAACTTTCTAAACTGGCGCTTCCTGAAAAAAAAACGGTCGGAAGGGAAATAAATACAATAAAAAAAAATATTACTTATGCGATTGAAAAACAATTCATAGAAATAAAGAAGAAAAACATACACGAAGCGTCCCGATGTTACATCGGGACAAAAAATGCAATTGACATAACACTTCCGGGAAAGCCATTTGATTTCGGCAAACTTCATCCGTTAACACAGATAATGAATGAGGTGAAAGATATTTTTGTTAATTTAGGATTTAATATCGCTACCGGTCCCGAAATAGAGACGGATTACTATAATTTTACCGCGCTGAATATTCCCAAAGACCATCCTTCAAGAGATTTGCAGGATACATTTTATGTAGCAATTAAAAATGAAAAATTAAAAATTAAAAATGAAGATTTACTACTTAGAACTCATACCTCACCCGTGCAGGTAAGGGTAATGGAAAAGCAAAAACCTCCGATAAGGATAATTGCGCCCGGTAAGGTTTATAGACACGAAGCCGTTGACGCATCCCATTCTTTTGTTTTTCATCAGGTTGAGGGACTTGCCGTTGATACGGATGTAACATTTGCCGACTTAAAAGCGGTGCTTGAAATTTTTGTGAAAAAAATGTTCGGCGAAAATGTTCCCTCAAGGTTTAGACCGAGTTTTTTTCCTTTTACTGAACCGTCCGCCGAGGTTGATATGCAGTGTTTGATCTGCAAGGGAATTGGATGTAGTGTTTGCAAACAAACCGGCTGGGTGGAACTTTTGGGATGCGGAATGGTCAACCCGAAAGTGTTTAAGTCGGTCGGCTACGATACAGAAAAATATACCGGCTATGCTTTCGGAATTGGTATAGAACGGGTAGCAATGCTTAAATTGGGAATTGATAATATGAGGCTTTTTTACGAAAACGATCTGGATTTTTTAAGTCAATTCTGACAGAAATAATACGATAAAACGCAACCACGAATAGACACGAATAATCGTGAATTAAAAAGATTGTAGGCACGAACCCCGTATTAAAACTTTACGGGGCAAGTTTATTCGTGCAAATTAGTGTTAATTCGTGGTTAAAAATAACTAAGAAAATGTTTGATAGATGTCCGGGACAGTCATCAAGAAATTTAAAAGTCGGTGTTTATATCTGCAAAAATTGCGGGCAGGAAGTTGAGATTTTTTCCGACGAACTCCGCGTGAAATGTCCTAACTGCAGAAAATTCGTTCACAAAGAAAAAGTCCCTTCTTGTATTGAGTGGTGCAAGTCAGCACGGGAATGTTTGGGCGAAGAAAAATGGAAAGAAATTCGGGATATGTTGAAGGGAGAAAAAGATGAAACTAAAAGGAAGTGAGACGGAAGAAAATCTTTTAAAGGCATTCGCGGGAGAATCACAGGCGAGAAACAGATACACATATTTTGCATCTGCGGCCAAAAAAGAGGGTTATGAACAGATAGCGGCAATTTTTCTTGAGACGGCGGAAAATGAAAAAGAACATGCAAAGGTTTTTTTCAAATATCTTGAGGGTGGGGATTTAGAAATTACTGCGAGTTATCCGGCGGGAATTACAAAGGAAACATTAGAAAATCTGCACCATGCGGCTGTCGGTGAAAATATTGAGTGGACTACTATTTATTCCGATTTTGAAAAGGTTGCCCGGAAGGAAGGTTTCGCAGATATTGCGGAATCCTTCAAACAGATAGCAAAAGTTGAAAAATTCCACGAAGAGCGATACAGAAAACTTGCAAAACAGTTGGATGACGGCAGTTTTTTCAAAAAAGAAAAAATTGTAAAATGGCATTGTCGGAACTGCGGCTACATTTTTGAGGGGAAAGTTCCGCCTAAAGAGTGTCCTGCCTGCAAACATCCTCAAGGTTATTACGAAGTGCTTGCAGAAAATTATTGATGGATATAATTAAAGAGTTTTTAGCACAGAAAAATATCGCCGTTGCGGGGTCTTTCCGTTCAAAAGAAAAAGTCGCTTACAAAATTTTTTTACAACTTAAAGAAAAAGGTTACAATGTTTTTCCTGTTAATCCGAGTATTTCCGAGTTAGAGGGCGTTAAAGTTTATAGGTCTGTTTTGGAAATTTCAGAAAAGGTTGATGCGGTTGATATTGTAACGCCGCCGGAAGCGACAGAAAAAATTGTTGAAGAATGTAAAAAAAAGGAAGTAAAATATGTCTGGATGCAACCCGGTGCGGAAAGCGAAAAGGCAATAAAGTTTTGCGAGCAGAGTAACATAAAAGTAATTCATAATTCATGTTTAATGGTTGAACTCGTATAAATATATGAGCGAATTGAGATGTGCGAGAATAAATCAGGTTTTGAAAGAGCGCCTTTCCGAAATTTTTATACGCTATCTTGCGGATGAAATCGGGTTCACTACCATTACCGATGTTAAGGTGACTCCGGACTTGCGCAATGCCACCGTTTATTACAGTGTCATAGGTTCCGACGAGGAAAAGAGAAAAACAGCGAAGTCACTGGAAAACTCCAGATCTTTTATAAATGTAGAAATGGGAAAAAATCTTCATATAAAATACACGCCCGTCATAAAATTTGAATATGACGATACGCAGGAAAAAGCATCAAGGATATTTGAACTTCTTAATAAAATTGAGGAGGAAAAAATTGCTGAAAGTTCCCCGAAAATACATAAGCCAGCTCGCTGCCCTAAAAAGCGTTCTAAAAAATCCAAAAAATAAATTTTTTTTCGTAGCAGGTCATCAAAGACCCGACGGCGATACTATCGGCGGGATATTAGCCCTGTACTCGCTACTTATACGTCTGAAAAAAAATGTTGAACTTTTTAGTTATGATTCCGTTCCGTCCTTCCTGAAATTTCTTTCTGATTCCGAAAAAATAAAAAAAGTAAAAAAGACCGACCGCCAATTTGATGTAGCGATAATTTTAGAGTGTTCCGAACTTTACCGACTCGGAAACATCATAAATCCCGAAAAGCAGTCAAAAATTACGATAAACATAGACCATCACGCCTATGAGAGAAAATGGGCTGATATCAACTGGACCGATTCCCACTCGTCTTCCGTTTCAGAAATGATTTTTTATCTTTTTATGTCTCTGGAACTGCCGTTGACGAAAGAAGAAGCGATCTCGCTTTATGTCGGAATTGTGACTGATACCCATAATTTTACTCAAACGAATACAAACGCCCAATCGCACATTATTGCATCCGAACTTTTAAGAAGCGGTGTTGAACCACCGGTTATTGAAAAAAATGTTTACGGGACAAAATCTCTTAATACCCTTCGCCTTTTAGGAGCATCATTGAGAAATATTAAAATTGATAAAACAGATAAAATTGCATATATTCAGATTATGAACAAGGATTTTTATGAAACAAAAACCGCTCCCGAAGACACTGAAGAAATAATAAATTATGCCGGTATGATTCCTAATGTGCTTGTGTGGTTGCTTTTTAGAGAAACACAGAAGAAAAATTTTGTTAAAGTGAGTTTTCGCTCGGTAAAAGATATTGATGTAAATAAAATTGCTCAAAAGTTTGGCGGTGGCGGTCACAAAAATGCTGCCGGCTGCACGATTAAAGGAAAAATGGAGAGAGTTGTAAAGATTGTTATTCCTGTTGTAGAAAAATATCTGTATAATCGCCGTTAAAAATCCGTGTAATCTGTGTATGAAAAATGTTCTTTTGATAAATAAGCCATCCGGAATTACTTCATATGATGTAATAAGAATACTTAAAAAAAAACTTCATCCGAAAAAAATCGGACACGCCGGAACACTTGACCCGTTGGCTTCCGGACTGCTTATCGTTTTGATTGATGAGGCAACAAAACAATCGCAAAAGTTTATGGCTCTGGAAAAAAGGTATCATGTTGAAATGCATCTCGGTATTAAAACGGATACCGGAGATGTGGACGGTAAAATTACGCAAAAATCCGTTCTTCCCGAATTGCACAGAAGGAAAATAGAAAAAATTCTAAAAAAATTTGAAGGAAAAATAAAACAAACTCCGCCTATCTATTCCGCAATAAAATATAAAGGAAAAAAACTTTACGAATATGCCCGTGCAGGAATAAAAGTTAAAATAAAGCCGCGATTTGTTGAAATAAAAAAAATCAAACTGTTGAGTTTTAACAGGGAAACAATTGAATTGCGGGTTGATTGTTCCAAAGGCACTTACATAAGGACATTGGTTGAAGATATCGCAAAAAAACTTGGTACCTGTGCTACCGTATCTTCTCTTGTGCGAGAAAAAATCGGGAAATATTCAGTTGATAAAGCACTCAATATAAATGATTTATGAAAAATGTAGCCGCAGATTTTTAATCTGCGTTCCAGAATTCTTATGAAAAAAAAAGTTGTTGCCATAGGAATGTTTGACGGCGTCCATCTCGGGCATCAGAGGGTTCTTAAAACAGCCGTAGATTATGCCAGGAATTATAATTCAGAAACGGTTGTTCTGACCTTTGATAATATCCCGAAAAAACAATCGGGTGTGCTTTCAACTTTGACTGAAAAAACTCATCTGATAAAATTACAGGGCATTAAAAAAGTTAGGGTTCTGCCGTTCAATAAAATTAAAAATTTAATTCCCGAAAATTTCTTAAAATTATATTTGAAAAATTGTTTTTGTATTGTTATCGGCTACGATTTCAGATTCGGAAAAGGAAGATGTGGCAGCGTCAAAACGATAAAAAAATTTTGCCCAAAAGTAATTATTGCTACGCCGGTCAGATATAAAAACAAAATAATTTCTTCAACGCTGATAAAAAAAGAACTGCTTGGAGGAAAGATTGAAAAGGTCAATCGGATGCTCGGACAAAACTATACTTTTGAGGGAAAAGTTATAAAAGGTCTGGGTCTCGGAAAAAAACTCGGATTTCCGACGGCAAATTTGAGCGTAAAAAAAGAAAAATTACTGCCGGAAGGAATTTTTACATCAAAAGTAAAAATCGGCAAAAAAAAATATCATTCAATAACATACATAGGCGGAAGACCGACGCTCGGTTTATCCGCTAAAACGGTTGAGGTTTATATTCTCGGTTTTGACGGCCGGCTATACGGGAAAAAAATTAGCGTTGAACTGCTTTCAAAAATTAGAAATGATAAAAAATTTCTTTCCGTTAAAAAACTCGCGCAACGAATAAGAAATGACCTAAAAATTACACGGAGATATTTTGAGAAATAATTCCAATAAAGTTATTGACATATATTAGCATCGTTTGTAAAATAACATTATATGAAAAAAATCCTATTCGTTTTTGGAACCCGTCCCGAAGCCATAAAAATGATTCCGGTGATTAAAGAGTTCGGAGTTCGGAGTTCGGAGTTTGGAGTTAAGGTTTGTGTTACGGCACAGCATAGACATTTACTAGACGATGTTTTAGAAATATTTGCTATTAAACCGGATTACGATTTGAATATAATGATGGAAAACCAATCGCTTTTTCAAATTACAACTTCCGTGCTGAAAAAACTTGAGCCGATTCTCAAAAAAGAAAAACCGGATATGGTTTTAGTGCACGGCGACACGACAACTACTTTTGCGGCCGCCCTTGCATCGTATTATCTGAAAATCCCCGTCGGGCATGTTGAGGCCGGTCTGCGTTCCTACGATAAATTCAATCCTTATCCTGAAGAGATAAACCGGCATCTTACCGATGCTATCTCCGATATTTACTTTTGTCCTACATTAACGGCGAAAAAAGCGCTTCTTAAAGAAAATATAAACCCGAAAAACATTTTTATTACAGGTAATACCGTCATAGACGCACTTTATATGATTCTGAAAAAAAAGCATAAATTCCAAAATCCAACATTAAAAAAACACTTCCCACTTCCCACTTCCCACTTCCCGCTTATTTTAGTCACTGCACACCGTCGTGAAAATTTCGGAAAATCGATTGAAAATATATGCAATGCCATTAAAAAAATTTTAAGGGAATTCCCTGACTGCAAAATCATTTATCCCGTTCACCCGAACCCCAATGTGAAAATTCCCGTCCATAAAATTCTCGGAAAATTAAAAAATGTATATTTGGTGCCGCCTTTAAATTATTCCGATTTCGCCAATTTGATGAAAATTTCGTACCTGATTTTAACCGATTCCGGTGGTTTGCAAGAGGAAGCACCGTCTTTGGGAAAACCGGTGCTTGTTATGAGAAGCGTTACGGAAAGGCCGGAAGCGGTCGTATCAGGAACGGTAAAACTGGTCGGGACAAACGAAAAAATAATTTTTAAAGAAGCAAAAAAACTTTTAACCGATAAAAGCGAATACAACAAAATAGCAAAAAGCACCAATCCTTACGGCGACGGTTTTGCCGCAAAAAGAACGGTAGATTTTATTAAGTATTATTTCGGTTTAAGCGTTCAAAGACCGGGAGAGTTTTATGCCACAACCAAAAAAATTCAGTAAGGGAAAACATATTTATACGAAGTGGGGTAAAAATTTCAAGGAGGTAAAGACAATGTCCGAAACAGGCGAGCAGAAACCGGTTCAAATACAGATTGAACTTGATGAGCAGACGGCGCAGGGAAGTTATTCCAATCTTGCGTTTATAACGCATAATGACACGGAATTTGTTTTTGATTTTGTGTATGTCCAACCGCAGCAGCCGAAAGCAAAAGTGCGAGCGAGAATAATTACAAGCCCCGCCCATGCAAAAAAGTTTTTACAGGCGCTTGCGGATAACATAAAAAAATATGAAGACAAGTTCGGTACAGTGAGAGTTTCTTCGGAATTAGAAAGAAAAGTCGCATTCGGTAATGCATAGATTTTTTTAAAATGAAAATAACTATTATCGGCGCCGGCGCGATGGGAACGCTTTTTGCGGGACTTTTGTCAAAAGGCGGTAATGATGTATATCTGTTAACAAGAAATAAAAAAACAGAAAAAATACTTAAAAAAAACGGAATTAAAATTTCGGGCATTACAAAAACAATAATTCCGTCTTCAAAATTAAAAATAACAACCAATCCTGCTGAAATATGCTGTCCTGACCTTGTAATAATTCTTGTAAAATCCTACGATACAATTTCAACCGTTCCGTCAATTAAAAAAATGGCGGGTAAAAATACGGTTGTTTTAACTCTTCAAAACGGTCTCGGAAATTACGAAATTCTTTCCGAATTTTTGGGCAAAAAAAGAATTATCGGCGGGACTACATCGGAATCCTCAACGCTTGTAAAATCAGGCGACATTGTCCACACGGGCAAGGGAGAGACAATAATTGAAGAGGGCGGTTTTTCCGGGCAAATCGCGGATATTTTTAATAGATGCGGAATAAAAACAGTTTTAAGCGATAAAATTGAGTCGGTAATTTGGTCAAAACTTGTTTTGAACTGTGCGATAAATCCCGTTGCGGCGATTTCCGGCGTCAGAAACGGGGAAATAATCAAGTATAAAAATCTTTTTGAGGTTGCTGTGGAAGCAGGAAAAGAGGTTGTAACGGTTGCAAAAAAGATGAAAATAAAAATTCTGTTCCCCGGTGTCGCACAGATAATTAAAAATATATGTCTTGCGACATCAAAAAATACCAATTCAATGCTCGCCGATATTTTATCCAAAAGGAAAACCGAGATTGACTCGCTAAACGGTGCGGTTGTAAAAATCGCAGAAAAATTAAAAGTTCCCGTACCCGTTAACAAAAGTTTGTATAGAATTGTGAAAAAATATGATTTTAGAAATTAAAGTCGTAACTAATGCAGGAAAAAATGAAATAAAAAGAGAGGGAGATAAATATAAAGTTTATATTACATCGCCCGCTGTTGACGGAAAAGCAAATAAAAAACTGATTGAATTTCTTGCCGGACATTTCGGAGTACGAAAAAGCAGTGTCTTCATAAAAACAGGTATAAAGTCCCGCCGCAAAATCATTTGGATAAATGAACAGTAAAAAGATTTTGATATTGATATTTTTTTCTGCACTTTTTTTGCGGGTTTCAAATTTTTTTAATCAAATTTATAACCGGCAAATTTTATTTTTTACAGGTGATTCCGACGCTTACTGCCACCTGTTAAGAGTCCAATCAGTCGTACAAAATTTTCCGAAACTTCCTCTTTTTGAACTTTTTCTTAATTTTCCTCACGGAACACATCATTTCTGGCCGCCCATTTTTGATTACTTTACCGCAGTTTTATGCCTAATTTTGGGATTGGGTTTCCCGTCTGTTAAACTTATTGAATGGACTTGCGCATTACTACCGTCTATAATAGGCGCCGCAACAATTTTTCCGGTTTATTATTTTTCCAAAAATATTTTATCGGAAAAAAATTCGATTTTTGCATCCGTCATTTTTGCTATTATGCCGTTTCATATTTTATACACGACATTCGCAAGATTTGACCATCATTTTGCGGAACCGTTTTTTCTCATTTTGATTATTCTGTTTTTTATTTTTGCCGTAAAAAAATCGCTGTTCTACTCTTTTTTAGCCGGCATAACCGTTTTTGCATCAATCGGGACCTGGGTCGGGTCAACAATTTTCATTTTGATTTTGGGAATATCGGTGCTTGTTAAAATGATTTTTGATATTTTGGCAAGAAAAACCTCCGACAGATTATTTCAGACGGCGATCATAACTTATGCAATTGCTCTGCCGGGCGTGATGTTACTGCGTAATCCGTATTGGAAAAAAATTTATACGATTTCATTTGATACAATTTCTCTTTTTCAGCCGTACATTATATGGTTTTTTTTATTGCTGTTTTTGGTTTTTTATTTTTTTCAGTGTCTTATTGTTTTCTCAAAAAACAGAAAGTTTATAATTATATCCGGCGCTGTTGCGATTTTTTTAATTTTCTATTCATTACTTTTTTCCGGCGGATTTTTGGGAGGACTTTTCGCGGGAATAAATTTTTTGGGCAGCAGACCGCCTCAGTTTTTCAGCGAATTCGGAGAATTTGAATCGTTTATTACCCCTACTTCCGGAATGTTAGAGAGCACATTTGTTGCGGTTATACTAATTATTGTTTTATGCGGTGTTGTTATATTCTTAAAAGATACTATTACAGTCCCGTCATTTGAAAAAATAATTTTTTTAATTTCAACCGTTATATTTGGAATTTTAACTCTGACAAGAGCAAGATTCTCCGGATTATTTTCAATAAACTTCGCAATTCTGGTCGCCTACATTTTTGAACAAATCCTCAAAAATGAAAAAACGCATTCTCAAAAAATTCGCAAAGTTCCTATTATAATTTTATGGATTTTAATTTTGGTTTTTTACGGATTTAGAATCTCAAAATCAACCGATACTGGATTTAAGGAATATTATAAGTCACTTTTATGGCTTAAAGAAAATTCACCGAAAGTTTCGCAAAATAATCCGGAATACGGAGTGCTTCCATCGGCATCCGAATACGGCAATGCCATCGTTTATGTCGCCGAAAGACCGACCGTTGCAACGAATATGCATCTTGAACCGCAGGGTCTTATTACACTGGAAAAGTTTTTTCTTGAAACGGATTTGAAAAAAGCCAAAAAGATTTTAAGTGAAAACAAAATCGGTTATATTATTTTAAGCAGGACTCCGTATATTGAACAAAAAGCAAAAGAAGATTCAATGTATAATAAATTGTGGCAATTTGAACAATTGTTCAAATTGAAAAAAGTTTATGTTTCGCCGTCAGGAGATATTAAAATCTTTAAGAATAAAAATAGAACATGACATTTCTGTAAAAATCATTTGACAAAACTTGAAGTATTTGTTATAAATTGGGTCCTTAAATCCGATATTAAAAAAGTAAGATAGACGGAGAGTTAAAAAAACTGATTCACCAAACAGGTGAAGAGAGTAGAAAAAAGCCTCGCTAATTGGTATAATGTATTCGTTAGAAACAAAACCCAAAAAGCGAGGTGAGTATATTATGACAAAAAATGTCTTAAAATTCAAGTTAGAATTCAGTGAGAAGGAAGAGATAACGCCATATGCAGGGATAGGAATTTACGGAGAGATGTATAAAGCGATAGGAATAGACATGGAAATAACGAATATATTTCCGAAGCCAAAATCTGGAGCAGGGATAGAAGCAAACAATTACATAGAGCCGGTAGTGTTAATGATGCTCGGTGGCGGGAAGTATATAGAGGACATTCGGAAAATAAATGCGGATAGCGGGTTGAAAAAGATATGCAAGATAAAGAGAGTGCCAAGTTCCGATGCGATAGGAGATTGGTTAAGACGAGAAAGTAAAAGCAAGATAGAAAAAATATCTGAGCTCAATGATAATATAACCGGAAGAATAATAAAGCGAGCAAAAGAAAAAGAACTAACACTGGACATAGATGCGACGGAAATAGAGGCGGAAAAATTTGATGCACGATACACATATAACGGTAATAAAGGGTATATGCCGATATTAGGATTTATTCCTGAGTTGGACTTGTGTTGCGGATACGAATTCCGAGAAGGAAATGTTCCGCCGCAGGATAAGAATTATGAATTTACAGAGAAGATAATAAAGTTAGTAAAAAGTGTTGGAAAGAGAATCAAAAATTTCAGGAGTGATGCCGCAGGTTATCAAGCAAAATTGATAAATTGTTTAAGCGGTGAGAGAGTAAAATGGACGATAACGGCTGACCAGGATGTATCGGTTAAAGAAATGATAAGTATAATACCCAAAGATAATTGGAAACAATACAAAGACCGAGACGGAATAAAACGGGATAGAGAGTATTCTGAGACGGTGCATTGTATGAATAAATCCGACGAAGCATTCAGGATGATAGTACAGCGATGGCTCAATCCCGAGCAGGATTTATTTAAGAAGACGGAAAAATATTGTTATCATGTAATAGCGACAAATTATTTGGAAGAAGAAAAGACAGCCGAAGAAGTAATCTGGTGGCATAACGGACGAAGTAATTCAGAAAATTACAACAAAGAGTTAAAGAACGGATTCAATTTAGATTATGTGCCGTGTGGAGAATTTGGAGCGAATGCAGTATGGTTTGGTCTCGGGATATTAGCGTATAATTTTTTCATAGCGAGTAAAATTTATCTATTTCCGTCGGGCTGGTTGAAAAAGACGATAAGTACCGTGAGGTGGCAGTTTATCCAGATGGCAGGAAAAATAATAAAGCGGTCAAGGTATTTGGTGATGAGGATATGCAGCACATTGAGAGAAACATATGAGATATACCAAAAAGCCCGAGAACTGTGTTGGGAATTGCAATACATACTGTAAAAGTTTGTTAATAACTCAAGCGAACAAGATTGGGAAAGGGAGAGGTGCGTCTAAAAAACAGATTATACCCGAATATTGAAAAAAATATTTCTAATTCGGAATAATTTCTCGTAGAATTAGGAAAATTTTAAATTTTACCCTCGCAAGAGGGCAGGTTCACACTAATTTTAAAATCAATATCGGGTCTCGGGTTGGGTAAGAAATACTTAAAAATTCCATAAAAAGATGTAAAATAGTAATGTTA
The DNA here is from genome assembly GCA_016218625.1 of Elusimicrobiota bacterium. Lineage (GTDB taxonomy): Bacteria > Elusimicrobiota > UBA8919 > UBA8919 > UBA8919 > UBA8919. Next base: position 16,573 of record JACRDL010000116.1, on the reverse strand, counting down.
CATAATTGCAATAAAGATTGCTTTTTCATTTTCGCCTGAGTACTTCATACTTTAACAGAAATCAACACTGGTAAAAAATTAATTTTAAATGATAAAACGTGAGACGAGGGAGGGACAAGATGAACCACAAGATTAGTATGAAAGCAGTATTGTTTGCCGGGATGATTTTTTTACTGAGGGTGAATTTTTATGGTGCAGAACCGACTTCTCAAGGACGGATAAAATTTGACGTAGACATTCTGGACGATGCAGGTATAGATACGGTAAGCAAAATCGTCACCCTCAAAAATATAAAAGCATCAGAAATTGAGATGTTCATCAAAGGTCGTCTTTCCCGTTATGGAACGGTTCAGGTAAACGATGCCTTAAATATGATCATAATTACGGATAAACAACCAAAAGTGAACGACTTATCAAAACTTGTTTAAGAACTGGATGTAGCCGGAATAAAAGAGTTTCTCCGCTTGAAAACCGAGTCAATCTCTCTAAAATATACACAAGCATTCATGATTAAACCGTTGGTCCAGTCACAGTTATCTCCGGATGGCAGTATATTGGTAGATAGCGACCATAATACTCTGGCAATCACTGATGTGGGAAGTAAAATTGATTTCATCAGAACCCTGATAGCGAAATTAGATACTCGTGTCCCGCAGATAGTCATTGAGGCAAAGATAGTTGAAATCAGTCAGGATTATGCAAGTAAAGTAGGACTGGATTGGAATGCTCTGACAGGTATATTACCAAATATAAGAGGCGTTAATTTAAGTTATTCTAACAATGAAAGTAACAATAAAAGTAACTATGACAATTCTCAAACAAATACTTATAATTATACAACAAATACCAGCAATAACTATACAAGTAATAACGTGGGTGGTGGCGTTACTGGTGGTAAACAGAATAACAACAACTTTAATGCGAACGTATATCTTGAGATGAACGCAAATTTAGGGAATTTTATTAATGCGTTGGTCAATGACGGCAATGCAAAAATAATTTCCTCACCGAAAATTATTACTTTGAACAATAAGTCAGCAACCATATACACCGGCGATTCAATAATGTATATGCAACAAAATAGCTCTTATGAAACTTCAAATAGAATCGGATTAACATTAAATGTAACGCCTCTTGTAAAATCTGACGACTTAATTAACTTGACCATTAACGCACAAATAAGTGATTTGGTCGGTTGGAGTCCGCAGGGGCAGCCAATGGTTTCATCACGTCAAGCGACAAGCACGATAGACATAAAGAATGGTCAAACATATGTGATGGGCGGTATTGAAAAAACAACGTTTGTGGATTCCGTAAAAGGCGTTCCTGTATTAAAAAGCATCCCCTTGATTAAATATCTGTTCTCCAAGAAAACAAAAACTAAAATTACCAATCAAGTTCTCATTTACATTACATCACGTATTCTGATTGATACTGATGAGGAATCTCAAAAGAACATTGAGCAGTTAAAAAAAATTGAAAAATAGAGGAAAGTTGGACCGGAGACGGTTCAGATACTTTGATTTTTCCATATTCTTTTTTGTAATCTACAGTAATCAAGAATTAAAAAAGTTTTGAGATTGCCACGGGCGGAGTTTATCCCGCACATTTTCAAAACCGAGATTGTTTCGCTTACGCTCACAATGACAAAATGTGCGGGACCTCGCAATGACAGTTTGAAAATCCTCAACAGATGGTCGTGGACATCGCCAGAGGCCCACGACACACCAGAGGCAGTCGCATAGTAATGCGACCGCTACAATGTGGGGGTTTTTTTTATTGCAATTTTCGGGATATTTAGTATAATGTTATCGTTGAAAAAGCCCTCAACGGTCTAATAAAAACATAGAGTTTTTTAGCATGATGTAATACATAATATGATTAAAAATGCATTATTATTGAAAAAATTCAACGAAGATTTTATAAAAAACAAAAAATTATCATATAAAAAGGCGATGAAAATATATGAAGCATTGTGGAATGAAGCGCGTAATTTTTCGGTATTACCGCGTAAAAATTACTTTCAGAGTTTAGATATAGATATTAAAATTGCCGGAATTATTAATTATAAAGTTAAAAAAAATGTTTGAAAAACTTTTAGTGAAATTGGCTAAACAATTAGACAAGGAAAAAATTCCTTATATGCTCATCGGTGGTCAGGCAATTTTACTTTACGGTGAGCCGAGGTTAACCGAAGACATAGATATCACACTGGGGGTAGATACAGATTTTTTGGAAAACGTAAAACGTATATGCTTTAATATAGATTTAATAAAAGCAAATAAAACAGACGATGAATTTACTAAAAAAACGAATGTTTTTCCTTGCATAGACAGAAAAACCGGAATAAGGATTGATTTAATTTTTTCATATCTTGATTATGAACGACAGGCAATAAATAGAGCTAAATTAAAAAGAATTAATAATTATCCCGTAAAATTTGCATCGGTAGAAGATGTGATAATACATAAACTTTTTGCCGGTAGGGCTCGTGATATTGAGGATGTAAATGGCATTATTGTCAGGCAAGGTAGAAAAAAAATCAACCTTAAATATATAAAAAAATGGTTGGTAGAATTTAAAAAAATACCGCAGTGTTCTAATATATCGGATAAATTCGAAGAACTTATAAAAAAGAAATAGTATTATGAAAATTTCGCTTAACTGGTTAAAAGAATTTGTGGATATTGATGTTTCCGCTGATGAACTGGCTTACCGTCTTACGATGGCGGGGATAGAAACACAGGCGGTAAAAAATGTTTCTGTTGATAAAAATGTTATCATCGCAAAAATTTTATCGGTTGAAAAACATCCCAATGCGGATAAACTTTTCGTCTGTGAAGTTACTGACGGACAAAATAACTACAAAATCGTATGCGGTGCAAATAATATAAAATTCGGAGATATCGTTCCGCTTGCAAAAATCGGAGCCAAACTTCCCGACGGTGAAATAAAAAAAGCGGTCCTTCGCGGCGTTGAATCGCAGGGAATGTTGTGTTCTCCCGTAGAGATTAAAGCGGGTGATGACGCTTCCGGTATTTTTATACTTCCTGACGATGCGAAAATCGGCTCAACCATTGACGAATATCTCAATAGTGATTCATATTTTGAGATGGTAATTACTATAAACCGCGGCGATTGCCTTTCCGTTTTTGGAATTGCGAAAGAAATAGCCGCAGTGTTCAATAAAAAAATAAAAAAAGAAATAAAAGATTATAGCATTAAACCAAAAAATATTTTTCCGGTAGAAATTAAAAATCCTGAAAAATGCCCGAGATATACAGGTTTCATAATAAAAAATGTAAAAGTCGGTTCATCTCCGAAATGGCTTATTGACCGTCTGATAAATTGCGGATTGCGTCCGATAAATAATATCGCTGATATTACGAATTATATTTTGCTTGAATACGGTCAGCCGCTTCACGCATTTGATATTGATAAACTGAAAAATAAAATCATTGTTCGCAATGCAAAATCACAAGAAAAGATTTTTGCACTTGATAATAATGAATACCCGCTTGATGATGAAATGCTGGTTATTGCCGACGCAGATGTGCCGGTTGCCATTGCGGGTGTTATAGGAGGAACTCCGACTTCCGTAACGGATGTAACAAAAAATATTTTTCTTGAGGCGGCATATTTTGACCCCATCTCAATAAGAAAAACATCAAGAAAACTTGCGATTTCCACCGACTCGTCTTACAGATTTATAAGAGGAATTGATGCAAAAAATGTTTCAAATATAGGTATGATTGCAACGGATTTGATACGGAAAATCTGCGGCGGCGAAATAGTTGCCGGCGCGGTTGACATGTATCCGATCCCGTCTGAACCCGTAAAAATAGAACTTGATACGAAAAAGGTTAATAAAATTTTAGGAACAGATATTGCGGTTGAAGAGATGCAAAGTATTTTAACCCGCCTTGGCTTTTCCTACTCCCTACTCCCTACTCCCTACTCCCTGCTTGTAACCGTTCCTTCCTATCGTAATGATGTAAAAGGTGATGTAGATTTAGTGGAGGAAATTGCCCGCATTTACGGTTATAATAATATAAAAACAAGCGATAAAATAAGTTATAAAGCGGATGTTTCCGCCGCAAATAAAATGGAGAAAATAATCGACAGGATAAAAGATATTGCCGTTTCCGCCGGTTTTTTTGAGACGATAAGTTATAATTTTGTTTCAAAAGAGGATTTGCTCAAACTTAAACTAAAAGAAAGCGGATGGGAAATTAAAAATCCGGTATCAAAAGAAGAACCATTTTTGACAACATCACTTATTCCGCAACTGATAAAAAATGTGATTAGAAATTTAAGCCGCGGAAAAGAGGATATAAAATTTTTTGAACTCGGCAGGGTTTTTCTTGAGAAAGAAAAAACACTTTTTTCTGGAGTTGTTGTCGGACAGTTATCGGGTTGGTGGAAGGAAAAACCCTCTGCCGTAGATTTTTATTTCCTAAAAGGTTTTATTGAATCCGTATTTACCGAAATCGGTATATCTAACTATGGGTTTGAAAAAAATGCCTTTGAAATGTTTCACAAAAATAAGTCGGTGAAAATTAAAATATCGGATAAAACGGTCGGCCATTTCGGACTTTTTAATCCGGATATAAAAAGCGAGTTGGATTTGAAAACCGATTTATATGTTTTTGAAATTGTTTTAGATGAACTTGCGGATTTTGTTGATTTCGGGAAAAAATATGTTCCGGTTCCAAAATATCCGTCCGTTAAAAGAGACCTTGCAATTGAGGTTTCGCAAAATTTTTCCGCCGATGAAATAACCGGTGTTATAAAAAAAGAAGGTGCAGACATAGTTTCCGGCATAAAATTGTTTGATTTTTACGAAGGCGTTCAAATAAAGGAAGGGCATAAATCACTTGCTTTTAGAATGACATTTCGCCGTCAAGACAGGACGCTCAAGGATGAAGAGGTCAACTCTGCTATTAAAAAAATAATTTCACAACTTGAAAAAAAGTTTAACGCCAAAATAAGATAATTAAAAAACGCTTGACAAAAACAAATATTATTTATATACTCTTAATGGAAGGCAATGGATAAGGTCAGCAGAAAAATCGGTATATTAAAAGAGAAAATCAAAAATGTTTCTGCGAAGATGTTCGAACTTCACAAGGAGAATAAGAAATTAACAGAAACAAATGAGGGTTTGCTTACAAAAGTCAGAATCTCCGAGGAGGAAAATAAAATGGCAAGAAAATTTGTAAAAGAAAGGGATATAGTAAAAAGCAGAATTAAAAATATTATAGAAAATATAGAGAGGGCAAAAATATAATGGCAAAAGAAAGGGTATCCGTTAAAATACTGAACAGTATCCACGATCTGGAAACGGATACGGAGCCCCTTTTTGTAAATCAACTTGCCGAGTACGTGAATAAAAAGTTGCAGGAAGTAGGCAAAGAACAGAACACACAGGATACCACAAAAATACTCAGTGTCGGTCTTATAATACTGGCAGAGGAAATTTTTAAGTTAAAAGAAGAAAAAGAAAATATCGAAACGGAGTTAGACAGAAATGTGGATGAGTTAATTTTACATCTGGATGCGGCTTCTCATCCGCGATAATATTTTCCCTGCAGTGTTGGTGTTGAACGAACTGTTTTGAGCCTACAAGCACAATATCGGGAATCTTAATTCCTTGTAATTTCGGTTGCAAGGATAGGATACCCACTTAGTAAAAAGTGCTTCAAACTTTTTGTTCTCACGGCATTGCGGGGATTTTTTATTTAGGAGCATCGGAATTTGAAAGGCGCCACAGAACTACACAGAAAAGCACAGAAAAAACTTCCGTAAAATTCCGTGAAATTCTGTGGCTTATCTTGTTAGAACACAGATTACGCGGATGAAAAACACAGATTACACAGATTTGTTTCGGAAAGAAAATATTTCCAAAAAAGAGCCGCTTGCGTCAAAAATGTCTCCGAAAACGCTTAACGAATTTATCGGTCAAAAGCATATTTTGGCAGAAGGCAAACTTTTAAGAAGGGCAGTTGATTCCGATAATTTGTCGTCGGTGATATTTCACGGTCCTTCCGGTTGCGGCAAGTCGGCGCTTGCAAAAATTATTGCGGATAAAACAGAAGCAAGTTTTCAAGAAATAAATGCGGTGACAAGCGGTGTGGACGAATTGAGAAAAATCGTCGCCGTCGCAGAAAACAGAGCAAAAAAAACTATTCTTTTGGTTGACGAAATTCATCATTTCAATAAATCACAGCAGGACTGTCTTTTGCCATCGGTTGAAAATGGAACAATAATAATGATTGGGATTACGACGGAGAACCCGTATTTTTACATAAACTCCGCCCTTTTATCGCGATCAATGGTCTTTGAATTCAAGAAGTTAACCGATAACGATTTGGAAAAAATTCTTAAGAGGGTTGCAGTCAAATTAAAAATAAATTTTGATGAGGCAGCCGAAAATCACCTGATAAAATACAGCGAAGGCGATGCAAGGCGGCTTTTGAATGCGGTTGAAATAGGTTATTCCACTACGGACAAAAACAGAAACGGATTTATTGATTTTACATTGTCTATTGCCGAGGAATCAATACAGAAAAAAACTGTCATTTACGATAAGAAAGGCGACGGACATTATGACACGATTTCGGCGTTTATAAAATCTATGCGCGCCGGAAATACGGATGATGCTCTTTACTGGCTTGCAAAAATGCTTTCCGCCGGCGAAGACCCGAGGTTTGTTATAAGGCGTCTTGTAATTTTTGCGAGTGAAGATGTGGGCAATGCTGACCCGTCGGCTTTGATTCTGGCATCTTCTGCCCTGAAAGTCGTTGAATTTATAGGAATGCCGGAAGCAAAAATTATTCTCTCACAGTTAACAATTTATTTGTCAAGAGCCAAAAAATTACGGGAGGCAATTGATAAGATAGAGGAAAGCACAAAAAAAATAGAAAAAGAAAAAATCATTGATGTCCCGCAGAGTCTGAAGAATAAATGACGGAAAAAGAAAGAATCAGAAAAAAAATACTCGGAATCAGAAAAAAAATCGGGAAAAAAACGGCAGATGCAAACAGCATCGAAATTCTTAAAAAACTTTTTCGGATGAAAGAGTTTTGTCAGGCAAAAAAAGTGATGTTTTATTCATCTTTCGGCAATGAAGTTAACACGGAAAAGATGATTAAAAAATCGCTTGAATTAAAAAAGCAGGTTTTTTTGCCGAAGATTTTAAGAGGTAAAATTATTCCGGTTCAGATTGAAAATTTAAAAGATTTGGTTCGGGGTAGGTTCGGAATTCCTGAGCCAAGAAATATGAACTATGAACTACGAACTATGAACTCTCTGGATGTTATAATTGTTCCTGTAGTTGCTTTTGATAAAAATTGCAATCGTATAGGTTTCGGCAAAGGATATTTTGACCGATTTTTAAAAACTCAAAAGGCAATAAAAATAGGTATTGCGTATAATTTTCAGATTGTAAAAAAAATACCGGTTTCAAAAAAGGATGTTCCGACGGATTTGGTAATTACGGAAAAAAATATTTTTAAAAGGAGAAAATGAGATGGATAATATTTTATTGTTTTTATCGGTTGCGGTTATATCTGTTGCAGTGGGATATTTTATAAGGGTTATTATTGCCAGGCAAAGTTTGAAGTCATCCGAGTCAATTGCTAAAAAAATTATAAGCGATGCTCAAAATTCAGCCCAGGCGAAAAAAAGAGAAGGGGAACTTGCCGCAAAAGAGGAGATGCACCGCCATCGCCAGGAATTCGAGGCACAGACGAAAATAAGACGGCAGGAACTTTCAAATCTTGAGAGACGGCTTCTCCAAAAAGAGGAAAATCTTGACAAGCGGTTTGAAATCGTAGAAAAAAAAGAGCGGGATGTTAACAGGAAGAATGATGAACTTGCCTCAAAATCAAAAATTGTAGAATTGGAACTTGTAAAGGTCAATCAGCAAAAAGACGAGCAGAAAAAAATACTTGAAAAAATTTCACAGATGACGGCAGATGAAGCAAAAAAAATACTGATGAAAACGATGGAAGAAGAAGCGAAAAAGGATGCCGCAATACTAATAAAAAAACTTGAGCAGGAAGCAAGGGAAACGGCTGCAAAAAAGGCGAAGGAGATTATTGCTGTTGCAATTCAACACAGTGCCAATACATACACTCAGGAAATAACGGTGTCCGCAGTGCCACTTCCCAGCGATGATATGAAAGGAAGAATTATAGGCCGCGAAGGCAGAAACATCCGTGCGTTTGAACAGGCAACCGGCGTTGATTTAATTATTGACGACACACCGGATACAATCACGCTTTCAAGTTTTGACGGGGTTCGCCGCGAGATTGCAAAAATTTCACTGGAGAGGTTGATGGCCGACGGAAGAATTCACCCGGCGAGAATTGAAGAGGTTGCCAATCAGGTTAAAAAAGAAATGGATGAAAAAATAAAATCGGTCGGCGAGGATGCGGCATTGGAGGTCGGAATTACGAACCTTAATCCCGAGATAATAAAACTGATCGGCAAATTAAAATACAGAACATCATATGGGCAGAATCAACTGTCTCATACGCTTGAGGTTGCAAGTATATCCGGTTATCTCGCTGCGGAATTAGGCGCCGATGTCCGTTTCTGCAAAAAAGCGGGACTTCTTCACGATATAGGAAAAGCGATTGACAGGGATATAGAGGGGACACATCATCAAATGTCAGCCGATATAGCAAAGCAGTACGGAGAATCGCCGAAAATGATAAATGCAATTTTGGCTCATCATGAAGGTATTGTTCAGCCGGAGTCCGTTGAGGCGTTTATTTTACAGGCAGCGGATGCCATTTCTGCCGCCCGCCCCGGCGCAAGACGTGAAACGCTTGAACATTATTTGAAAAGAATAGAGCGTCTTGAAAAAGTTGCGGAATCATTTATCGGTGTCGCAAAAAGTTATGCGGTTCAGGCGGGAAGAGAAATAAGAATTATGGTTGAGCCGGAAGATATTGACGATGCCGCCGCAAACCAACTGGCGCAGGATATAGCACGGAAAATTGAGACGGAACTTGAATATCCCGGTCAGATTAAGGTGACCGTTATAAGAGAAACAAGATATCAGGAAGTCGCAAAATGAAAATGAAAAAATCAAAGATAAAGAAACAAGAGGTTCGGGAAATAGACAACTGGCAGGATTTTATTTTTCCTAAAAAGGATTTAATATATGCCGCTATATTGACATTTGCGATTCTTATTGTTTACCTTCTGGTCCCGTGTAGATTTTTTTACTTTGACGGTTTGATGTATGCCTCCATAGTTGAAGCAAAAGAACCAGGTTGGGCGACCCGTTTGGGTTGGGCAAACCATTTAAGTTTTAATTATTACGGACATATTTTCTGGCGTTTGTTGAAATATATCGGAATTGAAAAGGATGGTTATTCCGCTTTACAGATAATGAACTCATTTTTCGGTGCAGTAACCGTCGGAATTTTCTTTTTATTTTTAAAAAAACTTATAGAAAAAAAGTGGCTATCAGGTGTTTTTTCGTTACTTCTGGCATTTTCATATGCATTCTGGTATCGTTCTGTTGATGCCCAGGTTTATCCTTCTTCCGTTTTCTGGCTTACGGTATCTTTTATTTTAACATGGTCATATGTCAGACAAAAATCTAAAATGAAACTTGCAATTTTATCGGTTACATCCGGTCTCGCCGTTCTTGCCCACCAAGGAAATATATTTTTTTTACCGACTGTTATTGCCGGTATTGTTCTCGCAGGCAGAAAAAATATAAAGAACCTTTTTTTATTTGGAATCATAGCAGGATTTGTCGTAGCGGTTCCGTATCTGTATGTACTTACCTATCAGGAAAAAACGCTTATTGATAGAAATACAGGTTCATTTGCTATAAATGAAACAACGGTAAAAAATTCATTTAATTGGATAAGAGGCAATATCGGCAGTTATAGTCCAGAAAAATATACTAATCCGTACTGGCAGCCGCAAATTAAACACATAATCACCGATTTTAAGACGATGATTTGGGGAATGTGGTTTGCAAAAGGCAGTTATTATAGTTATGGTTATCCTTCCGATAGCGGAAAAATATGGATGCTTGTTTCAAAGATAATTTTTATACTTTTTGGATTTTTTTTATTTTTTAAGGAAAAAATTTACACAAAGTATAAAACATTATTTTATCTTGCTCTTACATGGTGGCTTTCTTATATAATTTTTGTGAGTTGGTTCAATCCGGGCAATCCCGATTACTGGTATCAGCACTGGGTGTCGGTTCTCGCAGTATATTGCTGCGCCGTCTATGAATTCCTTAAAGACGAGAACACATCTCAACTTATGAGAAAATCACTAATCGGTTTGTTTTTTTGTTCCATTGCTATAATTCCCGTCGTTAATTTTTTTGATTCAATTTATCCGATTTCTATAGCGGAAAATAACGAAAATTATATCAAGGCGCTTTTTGTAAAAAAATATGTGAAAAAAGGCGGTGTTGTAATAATTTCCGGAATCGGTTGGAATCCCGGCAAGGTCTATATTCCGTCTTTTGCTAATGTCGGCAGGATTTCTTTTGATTTAATCTTTGTCTATAATCCTAAAGAACAGGGATTACAAATATTAAAAAATCAGGTTGAAATGCTTGCAAGTCAGGGAATGGATATTTATGTGCTTGATGAGATTTTTTACAAAGTAACTGAAGGAGCACTTAAGCAGTGGAATGTCACAATGGATGAAATAAAAGAAATTTTTAGTGTCTATGAGTTTAAGACACTCGGGGTAGACAAAGATGGTATGAAGATAATGCAGATGTTCCCCAAAAAGGGTTCTGCTGCATATCATAGGCGGGAAGGAATAAAATTTTACAATTTGAAGGACTATAAAAATGCGGCTGATAGTTTTCTTAAAATTCCCCCATCCGGCAAAACATCTTTTGACTATAAACTTATCGGTAATAGTTTTTTACTGTTAAATGATAAAGAAAATGCCGTCGCAAATTGGAAGGCGGGCTATAAACTGAATCCTTCCGATGACCAATTGAAAGAGATTATTCGGCACTATGGACAATAATCAAAAAAAAATTATTCAAGCGGTTATTTTTGAATACATAGAAACAACCAAACCGGTTTCTTCAAAACAACTCGTTTCAAAATGCGGACGTTCCGCCAGTTCAATAAGAAATCGCATGGCCAAACTTGAAAAAAGCGGATACTTAAAAAGCCCGCATACATCATCCGGAAAAGTTCCGACCGACAAGGGCTGGCGTTATTTAATTTCCGAACTTTTGGAAATAAATCTCGCAATTTTAGACAAAAAAGAAGAACTCAAAAAAAATTATATTGAGCAAATTAAAAAAGAAAACTCATCTTTAGCGGAATTATCAAAAACATTTTTTTATATTTTGGAACACTCCGGATATAATTTATCGCCGAAACCCGAAAAAACAATTTACAGGGAAATAGTTTTGAGAGCAGTGAGTAGAAAAACGGTCTGCGGAGTTATTTTTTCATCCGGCTGCGCCGTTAAATCGTTCACGGTAAAAACGGAAAATCCCGTTAAACAGGAGTTTTTAGACGGTGTCAGCGAATTAATGAATAAAATATTGTCCGGGGTAACGCTATCCAAAATAAAAAATAATTTTGGCGAAATTACGGAATTAGATAAATCTGAATATCAGAAAAAACTGGATTTTATCAGGAATAATTTTGAGATTTTTTTTAATTTTGAATCCATAGAGGATAATATCGCATCAAAGGTAGCAGGAGAGATAAAAAAAGATATCTATTGTATCGGAATTTGAAAGACGCCACAGAATCATCCTGCAAGCGGGACAGGCGCCGAAACAACACAGAAAAAACTTCAGTGAAATTTTGTGACATTCTGTGGCTTATCTTGAGGAAAGGAACTGAAAATGAACGAGAAAACAAATAACGAACCAAAGACCGAAGAAATTTGCCGGGAAGAAAAACTTTCGGAACTTGAAATAATGAGGCAATCTGTTGATGAGCAGAAAAAAAAGGCTCAGGATTATTACGAACAACTTTTGCGATTAAAAGCCGATTTTGAAAATTACAGGAAACGCAGTGATGCGGAAAAAAGAGAGCGTTTTGAAGACGGAAAAAATTCTCTTATAACCGAACTGATTGATGTTTTTGAAACGGTAAAATTGGCGAAAGGTATGATAGAAAAATCGGCGACCGAAGCGACCGAAGGGAGTCCCTCTTTAGTGGCAAACGGGGAATCGGTTCAGCAAGGTTTGCATCTTATAGAAAAGAAACTGGCAGAGATATTAAAATTGCACGAAGTAACGGCAATTGTCAGTGTAGGCGAGAAATATGATCCGCTTTTTCACGAAGTTGTGGGGATAATAGAAAAGGATAATGCTGAAGATGGGATGATTTTAGATGAGATAAAGGCGGGTTATAAAATAGGCGACAGAGTGTTAAAACCTGCAATAGTTAAAATAGCGAAGAAGCACGGAACAGACACAGAACAAGACACGGAACAGACACGGAAGTAAGAAATATGAAACAGACGCGGAAAATTCCGTGCCAGTTCTGTGTTTTAAGTTCCGTGTCAGTTCAGTGGTCATTGGGAGGAGAAAATGGGAAAAATTATTGGGATTGATTTAGGCACATCTAATTCTGCTGCTGCGATTATGGAAGGCGGAAAACCGACTATTATACCTTCTGCGGAAGGAATGACTCTCGGAGGCAAAGCTTTTCCGAGTTATGTTGCATTTACAAAAGACGGACAATTGATAGTCGGAGAGCCTGCCCGTCGTCAGGCGGTTGCAAATACTGAGGGAACGGTCAGTGCCGCAAAAAGAAAAATGGGCACCGATTACAAATATAAAGTCCATGGCAAGGAATACACGCCTCAGCAAATATCGGCTTTTATCCTACAAAAAATAAAAAAAGATGCAGAAGCATTTTTGGGCGGAACCGTTGACAGAGCCGTTATTACCGTACCTGCGTATTTCAACGACAATCAGCGTCAGGCCACAAAAGATGCGGGAGAAATCGCAGGGCTGAAGGTTGAGAGAATAGTGAATGAACCGACGGCGGCATGTCTTGCTTACGGTCTTGACAAAAAAGGCAAAGACGAAAAAATTCTTGTTTTTGATTTCGGCGGAGGCACGCTTGATGTTACAATTATGGATTTCGGCGGCGGCGTCTTTGAGGTAAAATCAACCAGCGGAGATACACAATTAGGCGGAACGGATATGGACAATGCGATGATTGATTTTATCGCATCGGAGTTCAAAAGGGACTCCGGAATTGATATAAGAGCCGACAAAATGGCTGTCCAGCGTCTGAAAGAAGCCGCGGAAAAAGCGAAAATTGAACTTTCAAATGTTTTGGAAACGGACATCAATCTTCCGTTTATTACGGCCGATGCATCCGGGCCCAAACATCTTACGATGAAAATAACACGGGCAAAACTTGAATCCATCGTAGGTCCGATTATTGAAAGATGCCGTCATTCAGTTGAGCAGGCGCTTTCTGATGCAAAACTGACATCCGGCGATGTCAGCAGAATTATCCTCGTAGGAGGTCCCACGAGAATGCCGGCGGTACAGAAATTTGTAGAAGAATTAGTCGGCAAAAAATTGGAAAGAGGCATTGACCCGATGGAGTGCGTTGCTGCTGGGGCAGCAATTCAGGCGGGTGTGCTGACCGGGGAAGTGAAAGACATCCTTCTTTTAGATGTAACTCCTCTTTCTTTGGGTGTGGAAACATTAGGCAGTGTGATGACGAGATTGATTGACAGAAACACCACAATTCCGACGAAAAAATCCCAGGTATTTTCAACTGCGGCGGACAACCAACCTGCTGTTACAATAAATGTTTTGCAGGGTGAGAGGCAGATGGCATCCGACAATGTTTCATTGGGCAGATTTGATCTGGTCGGCATTCCGCCTGCTCCGCGCGGTGTTCCGCAGATTGAAGTTACATTTGATATTGATGCTAACGGTATTTTGCATGTTTCCGCAAAAGACCTCGGTACCGGGAAGGAGCAGTCCATAAAAATCACGGCTCCGACGAAACTCTCCAAAGATGAAGTTGAAAAAATGGTGAAGGATGCCGAGAGATTTGCCGAAGAGGACAAAAAACGCAAAGAAGAAATTGAAATTAAAAACGAAGCGGATGCCGTTGTATATTCCGCCGAAAAATCTCTCAAGGAACACGGTGACAAGGTTTCTGCCGACGAACGTCTAAAGATAGAAAGAGCCATTTCCGACGCAAAAGAGGCATTGAAATCAAACGACCTTGAAAAAATCAAAAAGGCGAAAGAGGAAGTAATGACGGCATCGCACAAACTTGCGGAAGAAATTTATAAGGAAGCGACGAAGAAGCAACAGGCGGGGCCGAGAGCCGAGGGACAAGGGGCGGAAGAAAAACCAAAAGAAGAAAAACCCGAAGAGCAAAAAAAGAAAGATGATGTAATAGATGCCGATTACAAGGAAGAGAAGTAACACGGAACTGACTCGGAACTCGTACACGGAACTGAAGCGGAACTGTTCTGTGTCTGTTCCGTGTTTAGTTCTGTGTCTGTTCAGTGGTTTTTTATGACAAAGCGCGACTACTACGAAATTTTGAATGTATCCAAAAATGCATCTGCTGACGAAGTAAAAAAGGCGTACAGAAATCTTGCGCTGCAGTTTCATCCCGATAGGGTCTCCGCCGATAAGAAAAAAGAAGCCGAGGAAAGATTCAAGGAAATTTCCGAAGCATATGCAATTTTATCCGATACTGAAAAAAGGAAACTTTACGACCAGTACGGTCACGCCGGTATTGATAACAGATATACTTCCGAGGATATTTTCAGAAATGCGGATTTTTCCGGGTTTGAGGACATTTTTCAACAGGGCGGTTTCGGTGATGTTTTCGGCGACATATTTGATATTTTTGGCGGCGGAGGATTTCGCACAAGAACTCGCCGCGGCGGTCCGACCCGCGGCTCGGATTTAGAGTATCATCTTACTATTACACTTGAAGAGGCATATCACGGTGTAGAGAAAACAATTGATATTTATCATACACAGACCTGTTCCGTCTGCCGAGGCAGCGGTGCAAAACCCGGAACATCTAAAAAAACCTGTCCTGCCTGTAAAGGTGCCGGTGTCGTCAGGTATTCTCGCGGATTTTTTTCTATGCAGCAGACCTGTTCAAAATGCGGCGGCAGCGGTGAAATCGTCGGCACCCCATGTTCCGAGTGTTTAGGCAGAGGGAAAGTAAAAAAGCAGTCAAAGATTACTGTTAAAAGTCCCGCCGGTGTTGACACCGGAAATACTATCAGGGTTAAAGGAAAAGGAGAGGCGGGTGAAAAAGCCGGTCCCTCCGGCGATTTGTATATTGTTGTCCGCGTGATGCAGCATAAAGTTTTTCACAGGGAAAAAGATGATATTTATGTTGAGGTGCCTGTCGGAATTGCGACTGCCACTCTTGGCGGCGAAATAACGGTTCCCACGCTTGACGGAAATGTTTCAATGAAAATTCCGTCCTCAACCGCCTCGGACAAAGTATTCCGGCTGAAAGGAAAAGGGATGCCGGCGGTTAATTCATCTCATGTCGGCGACGAATACGCAAAGGTTTTAATTACGCCACCAGAAAATCTAACAACCCGCCAGAAAGAACTTTTAAAAGAGTTTGCATCAATATCCGGCGAAAAAATAGACGAAGGATTTTTTAAGAAAATATTTAAATAAAAAGAATGCAGAGATTTTTTGTTGAAAATATAGGCGGCGATACAGTAAAAATTTCCGGTAGCGAAGCCCATCACATAAAAAATGTTTTAAGAAAGAAAAAAGGTGATGCGGTTTTTTTATTTGACGGGAAAGGGGTGGAATATAAAGCGGAGATTGAGAGAATTGGAGAATTAGAGATTAGATTAAAAGTTGTTTCAAAAGAACAAAAAGACATAGAACCGAAAATAAAAATAAATCTTTATCAGTCAATTCCGAAATTAAAAAAATTTGATTTTATAGTTGAAAAATCAACGGAACTCGGTGTCTCAAAAATAGTTCCGGTGATTTCGCAGAGAACGCAGGTTTCACAGATAAAAGACACGAATTACACAGACAGAAAAATCAAAAGATGGCAAAAAATTGCACTGTCCGCCTCAAAGCAATGCGGGAGAATGGTCGTTCCCGAAATTTCGCCAATTACAACTTTGCAGGATGCAACTATGTCATTGCGAGGCGGAGCCGAAGCAATCTCTCTTATCCCATGGGAATGCGAACAGAAAACCACCCTGAAACATACTCTAAAATCTTTCAATCTTTCAATCTTTCAATCTTTTAATCTCTTCATCGGTCCCGAAGGCGGATTTTCAAATTCCGAGATAGAACTTGCAAAAAAATGCGGAGTAATTCCGGTAACGCTGGGTAGAAGAGTCCTTCGCGCCGAAACTGCCCCGATTGTGGTCATATCAAATATTTTATATGAGTTGGAATGTTAATAAAATCCTGGTGAATTCAACCATTAAGTGCAACAGTGCGAATTGAAAACCTCGTTTGGAGTAGAGAACCCGAGACATTTTCTCGGTCTGTTGTTGAGCCAAGATTCGACCTTTGAAATATCAGCATCAGAAATAATATCAAAATTAG
>JACRDL010000113.1 GCA_016218625.1 Elusimicrobiota bacterium | reverse complement strand
TAATTTTGATATTATTTCTGATGCTGATATTTCAAAGGTCGAATCTTGGCTCAACAACAGACCGAGAAAATGTCTCGGGTTCTCTACTCCAAACGAGGTTTTCAATTCGCACTGTTGCACTTAATGGTTGAATTCACCAACGGCAAAAAAACCTTGACAAATAGAAAAAAATTCTTTATAATAAATATATTGCGTTTGGAGGTACTATGAAAAAAATTTTTGCTTTAACGATTGGCTTTGCAGTGGGGTTGGGGCTGTGTTTTTCAAAGGAACAATTAAAGGTTTATACGGTAGTGAAAGGCGATACTCTGGTTCAGATTTCGCAAAAATTTTACAACGATGCCGCACAGTGGAAAAAAATTCATGCATACAATAAGTTTATTAAAAATCCGCATTGGATTTTTCCCGGCGACGAATTGGTTATCCCCGTTGATGTTCCTGAAGAAGTAGCAAAAGAAGAAGTTAAAGAAGAAGTTGCTTCAGCCCCCGTTCCCGCTGCAGTTCCAAAAGAAGAGCCGGTTAAAAAAGTTGAAGAGGATTCCGTTATTGCCGACGATAACTGGGAGTTTGACGGTTATGTTTCCGGAGAAAAAGACAGAAAAATAATTATCGGTCAAGGCGATACTGTGTTTTTGGATTTAGGAAAGAAGCAAAACATAAAACCGCTTGACAGATATACCGTCTACAGAAAAGACAGAAAAATTGTTCATCCTGAAACCGACGAAAATTTGGGAAATCTGATAAGAAAAATCGGCGTGCTTGAAATCTCAACGGATATTCAGAATAACACCTGCACCGGAAGAGTTATTATGGCCCGCGAGCCGGTGTTAGTTGGCGATATGATAAAAAAACAGCCACAATAAAGACAATTAAAAATTAAAAATGTAAAATTAAAAATTATGAAAAAATTTGTAATTTTTGTTGTTGTGGTTATTACGATTTTTTATTGGGCGGCGGATTTCGTAAGAACTGGAAAATTGCAGAAATTTATTGACGATAACTCGGACAAATCATGGGCGCCGAAAGTTCAGTATCAATTAGGAGAAATTTATCGGACAGCATCAAAATATGATAATGCCGAACTTTGTTACAACAGGTTATTGGAAAAGTACACATCGTCTCAAATTACCATTGATGCAATGTATAACTTAGGTGTAATTTATGAGGATACAAAAAGATTTCCGCAGGCAAAAGAAATTTATAAAAAAATTATAGAAGAACATCCAGATTACGAAAGCATAAAAAAAGTTGAAACTCGGTTGAGTTTTATAATGAATTATTAAAATGAAAAAGATAGGATTAAGGATTAAGTCGGTCGCTTCGCTCCCTTTAAGAATTAAGTTTTTTCTTACTACTTACTACTTACTACTTACTACTTACTGCCTTTCCGGCGAGCATTTCATACAGGCGGGTGTTTTCAGATATAAGGAAGAGGCGGTAAATCAGCAGTTATATCTTGCCAGCCGCAATTATCCCGTTATTCTTAATGTTAACGGACACTACAGAATTATCGTCGGTCCATATGAAAATAGAGAAACGGCGGATTTTACGGTGTCAAAATTATTATCGGAAGAAAATATTTCTGCCAGTTTGATAGATGAAACGGATAAAGATATAATTACTGAAAGTTCAGGCGAACAGGAAATTGAAATTTCAGATGAAGTGCTTGGTGAACTTGTAAATGTAGCGTTTGATTTTCTGGGTGTTTCTTACAAATACGGCGGCATGGATGTTGAAAAGGGGATTGACTGTTCTTATTTTATGCAGAAGGTCTACAAATCGTTGGGAACCGTTTTACCGAGAACGTCCCGCCTGCAGTTTAAGATAGGCAAGAAAGTAAAAAGAGATGAACTTATACCCGGTGACCTTGTGTTTTTCAGAAAATATCCCAGAAATTCCCGGATAGGTCATGTCGGAATGTATATCGGAAACGACGAGTTCATCCATGCGTCCTACGGCGCAAAAAAAGTTACAATCAGTTCGTTAAACGAAACATATTTCAGAAAAAGATTTTCCGGCGCCCGCCGTCCTCTATGAGTTCAAAATCATTCGTTAGAATAATTACTTCCAGAATGAAGGAAAAAAACATAGGGGTAAGACAACTCGCCCGTGAGTGCGGCATAGACGCAAGTTTCATATCAAAGGTTATTCAGGGAAAAAGAAACCCGCCAACTTCTGAGAAAATAATAGAAAAACTCGCCGCAGTTTTATTGATAGATCCGACGATGCTTACAATTTATACGGGCCGGATACCGTCAACGCTACAATTGGTTTTGGAAAACGAGTCGTTTGTAAATGATTTATTAAGAAATATTTCTTCCCCCCGTGTAAATATCCCGCCGTCAGTTCGTCGTATCAATGCCGATAAAAAGATTTATCAAAAATCGGAAATCACCGACGAACTTCTGTAAATCCTGTTAGAAAACTACGGTTTTTAATGATATGAGATGTCTACAATATCCTTCAAGGGAATTGCCATCAATTTAATCGTCGGTATTCTCTAACAGGGGGTGAATTCAACCATTAAGTGCAACAGTGCGAATTGAAAACCTCGTTTGGAGTAGAGAACCCGAGACATTTTCTCGGTCTGTTGTTGAGCCAAGATTCGACCTTTGAAATATCAGCATCAGAAATAATATCAAAATTAG
>JACRDL010000112.1 GCA_016218625.1 Elusimicrobiota bacterium | reverse complement strand
TTGCTATTCACTATTCACTATTCACTATTCACAACACTCACAGGTTGTGCGTCAACAAAACCTCAAATAAAAGCAACTGCACCGAACACAGAAGTTGTTGAAGCGGAGGGCATGGCGCCTATTATCAACAATGACATCACCGGTGCAAAAAATACAGCACTGCACGATGCATTAAAAAATGCGCTCGGGCTTGTTATAGGTGTGTATGTTTCGCAGGAGGCACTTGTTTCAAAAGCGATGCTGATTGAAGACAATATCACTTCACAGACCGAGGGCTACATAGAAAAATATGATGTTCTCAAAGAATGGCGTGACGGTGATTTTTACAAGACAAAAGTCAAAGCACTTGTGAGAAAAGAGGATTTATCTGCGAAACTAAAAGCGCTTGAACTTGAGCCAAAAAAACTCGGCAATCCCGTCGTAACACTGAAAATTGACGAGTTTATTGACGGTCAGGCGTCGTTGACAAAATACGCCGAGTCGGAGTTAAAGAATAAATTTATTGAAGCGGGATTTACCGTTTCGGACTCAATCATTTCAGATATTATTGTTGACGGAAAAGCCGACTCAAATTTCAACACTGATGCGGGACTCGGAGGTATGATTTCCTATCGTGCTACGGTTTCCGTCAAAGTAATGAAAACCGGTTCCAGCGATGTAATAGCAACCGACGAAAAAACTTTCGGCGGCGTGGATGTAACGAAGGCCGCATCAGCAAAATCGTCAATTATGAACTGCGCTAAAAAAATAGGAGAGCAGATGCCGCAGACGGTTCTTAAATTTTTGAGGGAACGCTCCGTTATCCGTCTCACCGTCTCAAATGTTCTGAATATAAACAAACTTAACGATTTTACAAAGTCGGTCCGTGCATTAACAGAGGTTCGCGACTGTTTCGTAAGAAATTATTCAAACAGTGTTGCGTTACTTGATTTGGACTTGAAAAAGGGAACTGCAACGGATATTGCCAAACGGCTTGAACAGAATACAAACTTTAATATAAAAATCACAAAAACCGGCGCTTACGATATAGAAGCCGAACTACAAGTGGGAAGTGGGAAGTAGGAAGTGGTTTTGGTTTAACTGCTCCCTACTCACTACTGCCTACTCCCTGACTTTAATTGCCGGCGTAGCTCAGCGGTAGAGCAGCGGTTTTGTAAACCGCTGGCCGGAGGTTCGATCCCTCTCGCCGGCTTTTTACACTAAAACAGAAATCTTCTATTGGAAGGTTTTTTTTATAGTATCGGAATTTCAAAGATTACCACAGAAGCACGGAATTTAGGAAACACGGAATTAAAGATTTTTTCTGTGATTCCGTCCTTCCGTGTCTCCGTGGTATATCTTGTTGTGAAACTTTCAGTATAAAATTACATCAAAATTACTGAAAAAATTGGAGGTAATTATGGAAAAAAGCATCAAGGAAATTAATGAGATTGTGGAGGATGAGTCGCTGTTTATTTCGGAAGTTATGGGTGAGTTGGAAAAAACGATTGTCGGGCAGAGGTATCTTTTGGAACGGTTGCTCGTAGGTTTGCTTTCCGACGGACATATCCTGCTTGAAGGTGTTCCGGGCCTCGCGAAAACGCTTGCCGTCAAAACCCTCGCACAGTCGGTTGATTGCAAGTTCTCACGGATACAGTTTACACCGGACTTACTTCCGGGTGACATCATCGGAACAATGGTTTTTAATCCGAAAACGAGCGATTTTACAGTGAAAAAAGGTCCTGTTTTTGCCAATCTTATTTTAGCGGATGAAATAAACCGCGCTCCGGCGAAAGTGCAAAGCGCACTGCTTGAAGCGATGCAGGAAAGGCAGATCTCTATCGGTGAAAAAACATTTCCGCTTGACGAACCGTTTATGGTGCTTGCCACTCAAAATCCGATTGAACAGGAAGGCACATATCCTTTGCCGGAAGCCCAGATAGACAGATTTATGCTGAAATTAAAAATTACCTATCCTGACAAAAAAGAGGAAAAAGAAATTATGGAAAAAGTTTCATCTAATAATTTTGAAGCCATAAAAAAAGTTGTAAACGCAGATAGAATAAAAAAAGCACGTTCCGCGGTGCGAATCGTTTATATGGATGAAAAAATAAAGGATTATATCGTTGATATCGTACTTGCAACCCGTCAGGGCGATGAAATAAAGGACTTAAAAAATATGATTTTATATGGTGCATCCCCGCGTGCTTCAATTTATCTCGCCGAGGCGTCAAGATGTTATGCTTTTATATCGGGCCGCGGTTATGTAACTCCGGAAGATGTTAAAAATATCGCTTTTGATGTGTTGAGGCATAGAATAATACTTACATATGAAGCCGAGGCGGAAAACATCACATCTGAAGATATTGTGAAACGGCTTCTTTCAGAAGTTGAGGTTCCTTGAATGATTCCCGCCGACCTAATAAAAAAAATAAGAAAGATTGAGATTAAAACCGGAAAAATGGTCAACGAGGTTTTTGCCGGAGAATATAAAAGTGTCTTCAAAGGTCGGGGAATGGAGTTTTCGGAGGTTAGAGAATATCAATCCGGCGACGATATAAAGACAATTGATTGGAATGTTTCCGCCAGATATGGCAACTTGTTCGTGAAAAAATTTATAGAAGAACGAGAACTTACCATAATACTTCTGATAGATATTTCCAAATCGCAAAAATTCGGTTCCTCAAAATCAAAGCTCGACTTGGTTGCCGAACTTTCAGGTATTATCAGTTTTTCCGCCTTAAAAAATAATGACCGAATAGGTGTAATTTTATTTTCAGATAAAATAGAAAAATTCATTCCGCCGAAAAAAGGGAAAAAACACTGTCTACGGATAATAAGCGAAGTGCTGTCCGCACAGGCGGAATACGGAACCGATATATATAATGCGTTTGATTACTTAAACAGGGTAATTAAAAAGCGTGCGGTCGTTTTTCTTATTTCCGATTTTTTGGATACCGGTTATGAGAAATTGCTAAAAATCACATCAAAAAAACATGACCTGATTCTTGTTAATATATGCGACCCGATGGAATATAAAATTCCGGATTTCGGTATTTTTCACTTTATAGACGCAGAAACATCAAAAGATATTTATGTTGATGCTCGCGATTATGTTTTTACAAAAAATTTCATAGATGCAAAGGAAAGTAATTCGCAATACCTAGAAAAGACGGCAAAAAATATGGGAATTGACAGGTTGAATTTTTACACGGACAAACCATATATTTTACCACTGATAAATTTTTTTAAGACACGGGAAAAAAGGTTCAGATGAAAAAATCTGTGTTAATCTGTGTTAATCTGTGGTTGCTTATCTTGTTTCTGGTACGATTTCTTTTTGCTGATGTTGCTGTTTTTGCGCATCTGGACAAAAATAAAATAACCATCGGCGACAATGTAAGATTAACGATTATTTTAGAATATACCGACGATGTAAAAATAAGTTCCGCTGCTTTTGAGGGGAATCTTTCAAGTTTTGAAATTAAGGATTATAAGTTTTCTCAAGGAAGAAAAAAATATATTATATTCGGGCGATATGTCAAAAAATACGAATATCTGATTTCAACATTTACCACCGGTATTTATCCGATTTCGCCTTTTTCTATAAGTTTTGCAAATTCCGCAGGTGTAATCGTTCAAGCTCAAACCCAGCCGTTGAAAATTGAGGTTGTAAGTTTGCTGGATAAAGAAAGTGCCGCGGATATTAAAGATATAAAGCCGCCCGTAAATATAAAATCAAAATCGTTTAAATATATAATATCCGTTTTATTGCTGATATTTTTGACATTATTTTTACGAAAATTTTTTCATAAAGATTTGCCGTCGGCAATACTTTCCGAAATAGATGACCCGTATAAATATGCCGTAGATGAACTGGCAAAACTTGAAAATGCAAATTTAATTAAAGAGGGAAAAGTTAAGGAATTTTTTATTATATTAACCCGGACAGTGCGGATTTATCTGTCAAAAATTTTTGGAGTTAATATAATTGATATGACAACTTATGAGGCAATAAGGATACTCCGTGAAAAAAATACTGATAAGAAGTTTTTGATGGATTTGCGAAAATTTTTTGACTGTGCCGACCTTGTAAAATTTGCGAAATATATTCCTGATGAAAAGGTGATAATTTTTAATCTGGAAACTGCAAAAAACATTATAGAAATTGTTAAACCCTTACCGCCAAAAATATCAGAAATAAAAAACGGTGTTAAACAATGAGATTTTTTTATCCATATTTTTTATTATTGATTCCGATTTTGCTCGGCGGACTTTATTATAAAAAAAAGAAAAAATTTGATGGTTCATCGGGAATAATTTATTCCTGTATAAATATTTTCAGCAATCCAAAATTTCCTTACGGAAAAAAAATAACGGACGGATTAAAAGTTGCTGCAGTGATTCTCACAATCATTGCCCTCGCCCGACCGCAAGGAGGGGAAGAATCTTCGGATTTTACAAAAAAAGGCATAGATATAATTCTCTGCATAGACACATCAACATCAATGCGGGCCGAGGATTTTAAGCCGCAAAACCGATTGTCTGCGGCAAAAGAAGTCGTTAAAAAGTTTATAAAAGCAAGATTGGATGACCGTATAGGCGTGGTGGTTTTTTCAGCGGTCGCTTTTACCCAATGTCCCTTAACAACCGATTACGGTTCATTGCTTGATTTCATTGATAAAATTGAAATCGGAATGACTCAAACCGACGGTACGGCTATAGGTACCGCTATAATTACCTCCGTTAATCGTCTTAAGGACTCAACCGGCAAAAGTAAAATAATAATTTTACTTACCGACGGTAGAAATAATATGGGCGATGTTGACCCTGTTACCGCTTCTAAAGCCGCTTCGGCATTCGGAATAAAAATTTATACGGTAGGCGCCGCCGGTATAGGCGCTTCGCCGTATCCGGTTGATGACCCGATTTTCGGGAAGAGATATGTCTGGATGAAAGAAGATCTTGACGAGCCGACTCTTTTGCAGATTGCGAAAGAAACGGACGGACTTTATTTCCGTGCGAAAAGTAAAGATGCACTTGAGGAAATTTACAAAAAGATAAATGAAATGGAAAAAACTGAATATAAAACGGAAGAGTATGCGGATTTTAACGAACTTTATTTTTGGTTTCTAATACCTGCTGTTTTGTTGCTTATAGTTTCGCTATTTTTGAGAAATTTTGTTTTCAGGACGGTGCCGTAATGGAGTTCACTAATACATTTTTTCTTTATTTTTTAATCGTTATAATTCCGATTGCTATTTTCGTAGAATATACTTCAGAAAAACGAAAACGGGAATTTATAAAAAGCATTTTTTCTACGGAAAATATCCGTAATCTTTTTGTAAGGTATGATTTAAGAATTATTGAACTTAAAAAAGTACTCGGAATTATTGGTTTGTTTTTTCTTGTTTTTTCACTTGCAGGACCGCGATTCGGGTCTAAACTTGTCAACATTAAAAAATATGGAGTTGATGTGATAATTGCCGTTGATGTTTCAAAAAGTATGCTTGCCGAGGATATTAAACCGAACCGACTGGAAAAGGCGAAACTTGAACTATCATCGCTTATTGATAAACTTTCTGGTAATCGCATCGGATTGATAGCATTTGCAGGTAAACCGTTTTTGCAATGTCCGTTGACGCTTGACACGGCGGCTACTAAAATTTTTCTTGATTCAATTACAACCGAACTTATACCCGTTCCGGGTACCGCGATAGCGGAAGCGATAGAACTTGCGACGAAAAACTTTGTGCAGCAGGAAAGAAAATATAAAGCACTTATAATTTTAACCGACGGTGAAGACAACGAGGGTGATGTTGAAGCGAGCGCTCTTGAGGCTAAAAAGGAAGGTGTAAAAATTTTTACAATCGGTTTTGGAGCGACGCAGGGTGAACTTATCCCGGAGAAAGATTCTGCCGGTAAAATTACAGGTTATAAAAAAGATAAGAAAGGTGAAACCGTTATGACAAAACTGGATGCTCAGATTTTGCAAAAAATATCATATCTAACCGGGGGGAAATATTATCAGGCAACCGACGGCGAAATAGAGGTCTCCCGTATTGTGGAGGATATATCCGATATGGAGACAAAACAGTTAAGGGCGAAAAAATACGAAAGGTATGAAGAAAAGTTTTATTATTTTGTTCTTGTAGTGCTGATTTTAATTCTTGCGGAAATGTTTTTGCCGGACGGTTTTAAGAAAAGGATATGAAAAAGATTCTGTTATTTCTGATTGCAATTTTAATTGCTACCCAAAGGATATATCCGTCCGTAAGAAGAAATTTAAGTAAAGGCAATAGCGATTACAAAGAAGAGAAATATGATATGGCATTGGAAAAATATAAACTTGCCGAGACGGAAAAACCGAATTTGCCTGAGACGATGTTTAACCTCGGAAATGTTTATTATAAGACCGGCAATTATGAAGAGGCAATGAAAAATTACGAGAAAGCGACATATTCAAAAGATATTATTTTTCAGAGTAAAGCGTATTATAATATCGGAAATGCACTATTCCGGCTCGGCAAACTTCCGGAATCAATCCAACTTTACAAAAAAGTGCTTGAGTTAAATCCAAATGATAAAGATGCGAAATTGAATATAGAATTCGTTCAAAAAAAATTAAAGGAACAAAAAGAACAGGATAAACAGAAACAAAATAAAGACGAAAAAAATCAGGAAAAAGACAAGCAAGATAAAAAAGGCGATGAAAAAGAAAAAAAAGATGGGATGTCAAAAGAGGATGCGAAAAGATTGTTAGAAACGGTCGGAGATGAAAAAAAACCAAAAGAAAAGGCAAATATAAAAATGCCTCTTTTTAAGATGCCGGAAAAAGATTGGTAAATGAAAAGGAATTTATTATTACTATGCTTATTGTTTGTAACGGCAAAAACGAATGCTGAAATTAACATCAATGCTTCCGTAGATAAAAACACTGTGAATTTCGGCGATTCAATTGTTCTTCGGGTTGTCGTTTCCGGTGATGTTGCAAATATTCCCAAACCCGAACTGCCGGTTTTAACCGATTTTAATGTTTATTCGTCTGGCACGTCGCAGAATATTTCTTTTGTTAACGGACAGGTTTCATCATCGGTAACATACAATTTTATTTTATCTCCGAACAAACCGGGAAAGTTCACCATCGGTGCCGTTAATTTAACCGTTGCCGGTAAAAAATATGCCACTACGCCGATAAATATAGAAGTTCTACCGTCCGGTTCATCATCACCACAAAAACAGGTTAATGTATTGAAACCCGATATATCAGCAGAAAACAGGGAAATATTCATTACAGCATCTCTCGATAAAAAACGGGTTTTTGTTAACGAAGCAATAACATATACATTCAGGTTTTTTACGACAAGAAATCTATACTCCAATCCCGAATACCATCCGCCGAATTTTACCGGTTTTGTAGTTGAAGATTTGCCGCCGCAAAAAAGTTATCAAACAATTATAAACGGCAAGAGATATAATGTTATTGAAATAAAAACGGCATTATTTGCGACATCGCCGGGCAATTACAATCTTGGTGCGGCTTCGCTGTTGGCAAGTGTCAGAGATTTTACTAATGACCCGTTCGGTAATTTTTTTGATGATGATTTTTTTAAGGGTTTTTTCGGCGTCGGGAAGACGGTTTCCGTAAAATCAAAACCGTTAGATGTGGAGGTATTACCGCTGCTATCCGAAAACAAGCCGGCAAACTTTTTGGGTGCAGTCGGAAGTTATGATATAAAATCTTCTGCGGATAAGTCCGAAGTTGAAGCAAATAGTCCGATAACTCTAACAGTTACTATTTCCGGCGAAGGCAATATAAAATCAATTTTAGAACCTAGATTTCCGAATATTATCGGCGTAAGAAAATATGATACGATTTCAACTATCAATATTTCCAAATCAAATTATAAAGTCAGCGGTTCAAAAACTTTCAAAACGGTCATTGTTCCGTTAAATCCGGGATATCTAATAATTCCAGAATTTGAATTTTCATATTTTAACCCGGCCGAAAAAGAATATAAAAGAATAAAATCCAATTCCATAAAGATAAAAGTTAAACCGTCAACCGGTTCAACCTCGGCAAAATTACCGGTTACATTTTCCGGAATAAACATATTAGAGCAGGATATAAGATTTATTAAGATGAATATCGGAAAAAAATCTGATAACAGAACAATTTTTCTCGTCAGTGATATTATTTTTGTAATTTCTATTTTGATTTTTTTGGCATCTTTCAGTTACAACAGATATAACTATTTTGTATCTAAAAATCACAGTTTAATAAAAAGCCGCAGAGCATTTAAGGAATTTGAAAAATCCGTAAATAAACTGCTAATAAATTGTGTGAAAGGCGAGGAGTTTTACGGCGGCATCTATGAATCGGTAATAAAATATATCTCTGATAAAACCAAGACGGCAGTTTCCGGATATACATTCAGTGAGATGGAAAATATTTTGCTTAAAAAAAATCTTGATACGGAAAATATAAAAGAAATAAAAGAAATTCTTGAAAATGCAAATTTTATGAGATTTGCCCCGTCTGTTAAACAAAGTATTGACTTAAAAACAGAAGCAACTAAAATAAAAGAAACGGTTCGCAATATAGAAAGGAGATGGAAGATATGAAAAAGATAATAATTTTCTTATTTACGGCGATAAACCTGTTTTCGGTGTTATTTGCCGTGCAGGAAGATAAAAATTTTCTTTCAGGATGTGATTTTTACAAAAAAGCGGAATATGAGAAAGCGATTGAAATGTTTAAGTCACTTGAGAAAGATTATCCGACGGCAAATCTTTATTACAACATTGCCAATAGTTATTACCGCTTGGGGAAAATAGGTTATGCTTTATTGTATTATGAGAGGGCAAAAAAAATATCTCCGTTTGACGAAGATATCGGATTTAATATAAAAATTATATACGGAACGATAGAAAAGGATGAAAACGAAAGAGGTCTTTTGGCAAATATAGATATGGGCACAGCAAGATTACTTTTTTCCCTGTCGCTGTTTTTTTTCGCAGGCGTTATTTCAATAAAATTTTTAAGTTCTAAAAAAATATTATTTTGGCCGTTTGTTGTTTCATCTTTAATGGTAGTTTTATTTTCATCGCTTTATTTTCTAAAATATCGCGATCAATGTGAAACGATTGCAGTCGTAATAAAAAGTGATACGGAAATAAGATCCGGCCCGAACAATAATTTTAAGGTGAGTTTTACGCTTCCAGAAGGGAAAAAAATAATAGTTCTTAATAAATCCGGTGAGTGGGCAGAAATAGTCGTTAAGTCAATGGGACTTCGCGGCTGGCTTGAAATGAAAAATATAGAAATTATATAAGCGGTGTAATTTGCCGAAAATAAAAACCCTTGCTTTTTTTCTTAAAAATTGTAAAATAATATTAGAACGAATTCATTGATGAAATCAAAAAAAATCACTTTTTGATATGAAAAAGATTTTAATCGTTGATGACGACAAAGAAATTCGCGAGTTAATATCGGAGACGCTTAAAAAAGAGGGTTTTTCGTCGGTATTGGCAAAGGATGCCGACGAATGTTTCAAAAAACTTAAAGAAAATAAACATTCCCCGCCGGATTTAATAATTCTTGATTTAAACCTGCCTGGTGTTTCCGGTTGGGATGTCTGCAAAATACTGAAAAAGGAAAAAGAAACGCAGACGATACCGGTAATTATGTGTACGGGATATTACAAATCTTCATCGGAGATCGTATTCGGTTTTCAGCACGGTGTTGACGACTATGTTACGAAACCGTTCAATCCCAACGTTCTCCTCGCGAGGATAAAGGCGATTTTAAGACGGAGTGCTAATCTTTCAAGTGAGCTGAATTTCTTACAAGTTCTGATAAAAAAATAGCGGTTGATGTGAACAACAAAAAGGTTAAACTATATTCCGGTAAAAAGAATAACGGTGGTTGCGAGCTCCTTGATTTAACCCCAAAAGAATTTGAACTTTTATGCCTCTTTCTGAAAAAACCCAATCAGATATTGTCTCGCACAATGATAACTGAAATTGTATGGCAGTAGGATTATTTTGAGACCTCCCGTACGGTAGATAAACACATAGAAACACTCAGAAAAAAACTGGGAAATTTTGGCGAGCGAATTATTACCGTATCCGGTGCGGGATATAAATTTATAGATGAATGATGCGGCAGAACCGCTCTTGTGTGGTTCATCGCGTTTTAGACAAAAAACAAAAAGCAGCATACCACCTTAAACAAATTCAGGAAATCCTCATCAGATAACCCTAAAAAACCTTCGCAAAAAATTCGCAGGAACTTCGCAGGAACTTCGCAACTATTTGTTATAAATATAGTGGAAGGCAAGGACGATATTATGAAAAACAAACTTTCCACTATTTTAGTTTTAACAATCGTTTTAATCGCAATATATTTTTGTGATTTTATTTTTCCTTCTGCGCCGGGAAGCACTGCTGCTAACTTTCTGAAAATCGGCGTCGGTGCAAGAGCAACAGGTATGGGCGAAGCGGCAGTCGGTGTGTGCGACGATGTAAATTCCATCTATTGGAATCCCGCCGGTTTAGGAACAATATCTAACGCTGAATCCTCATTTCTATACACGAAATGGCTTGCCGATATGTCATATCAATATTTTCTGAATGCGTACCCCGTAAAGTCCGACGGTTTGCCAAATCAGACATTAGGACTTGCGATATATAATTTCACATATGGAGACATTCAGGGTGCAGATTATGAAGGTTTGAAAACGAAGAATTTAAGGGCGGGGGATTTAGCGATTTGTATTTCCGACGGAATAAAATTGGATGATGTTATAGATCTGAAAAATTTTTATGCGGGTTTATCCGTAAAATATATCGGCGAAACGCTGGACAATAAAAAAGCGAGTGCGTTTGCCGGTGATGCCGGAATTTTTAACAAACAAAATCTGCTAAACGGCGAAATGGGATTTGGTTTGTCTGTCAGAAATGTTGGCTCCGGGCTGAAATTTGTGTCGGAGTCGTATCCGCTGCCGATGAATATATCTTTCGGTACATCATACAAAAGAAACCTGTTTGGTTTGGAAGATCCGCTAACGCTCGCTGTTGATGTAAATTATCCGAATGATAACAAATTTTATTTCAACGGCGGTGCAGAATACTGGATAATAAATCTTATCGGGGTTAGAGTAGGTTATAAAACAGGGCAGGATATTGGTTCCGGAATAAGAGCCGGCGTAGGTTTGAAAATGAATATTTTTCAGATTGATGTTGCATATGCGGGTTATGATAAGTTAGGCGATACTTACCGTCTTGGGATGACGCTAAAATTCGGAAAACCGACAAAACTCCGCGTGACAACGATGCCGGTAAGCACAGGAGAAGTTGATTCCTTGTTAAAATCAGCGGAAAAATTATACAACGACGGTAGATTTGCAGAAGCAATACTTGAATATAGCAAAGTTCTCCATCTTGATGCGACCAATAAATCAGCAATTGAATGTATGAGGAAATGCAATGAAAAACTTAAGACCAGAGATTAAGAAAATAGATATTAAGAGATTAAGGTTGTCATTGCGAAGAGATTCCCACGCTTCGCTCGGAATGACACCCAAAAAGCTGTCATTGCGAGGCGTAGCCGAAGTAATCTCGCTCATTTGCTTTTTACTATTCACTATTCGCTATTCGCTATTCGCTGCCGTTATGACTGGCGGCGATTATAATATCACACGCGGTCAGACGGGCGGTGTTGGTTCCGGTTATCTGGAAACAGACGGTATAAAATTGTATCATTCATTTTCGCAATCGTCTCCTGTCGGCGTCAATGAAACAGATAATGTTATCGTTGAAAAACCCCCTAACAGTTCTTTGATATAATTACCGTCGGAATTACCGACGAGGAAATATTTGACATTTTACTCCGGAATTGGTATAATTTTACCGACGGCAAATACAAAATTCCGGAGGCGAAAATGTATAGCGAACGAGATAAACAAACCAGTTTCTTCGGCGACATAATTTACGAGAAAGCAATTCCCAAAGATCACTTTTTACGACAACTGTCACAAGCAGTGGACTTTTCCTTCGTCAACGAATTATGCAAAGATCTGTATTGTGAAGACAACGGCCGTAAATGTTGGGAGCCGCAAATTGTATTCAAAGAAATATTTTTGCAATTTACATATGAACTGTCCGACTACGATATAGAAGATGAAGCCAACGACCGCTTATCGTTCAAGTGGTTTCTCGGCTTAAATACCGACGAGCGAGCGCCGGACCACTCAACGCTATCGGTCTTCAGAGACCGGCTCGGAGCGGAGCGGTTCGCAAAAATATTCAACAAGATAGTAGAAATTGCCCGCTCAAAAAATCTGGTGTCCGACAAATTGCATATAGTTGACTCAACACACATTCAGGCGAAAGTAAATATTTTCAAGTTGAAAAAAAACCACTCCAAAGACGAGCCCGACGATTATGTTGACAGACACTCGCCCGACAAAGATGCAAAGTTCGGTCATAAAACAAAGAACAAAATATTTTACGGATACAAGCAACACACACGAATGGACTCCGAAAGCGAAATAATTGTCGCTCAAGAGACGACACCCGGGAACGAATCGGACAAAAAACATCTTGCGGATTTACTGCCCGAAAATAATTCGCCCGGTATAATCACCGCCGACAAGGGCTATGACAGTAAGGAAAATCACAAGTTACTTTTTAAGAAAAATATTCGCAACGGTATCATTCCGAGAAAACATAAAAGCACTTACAAATTCGCAAAAAGAGTTAGTATCGTAGCACGGAAATTCAGAGTTCGCATAGAGCACAAGTATTCGGAATTAAAACAGTGGCACTCTTTTAATAAAGCACGGTACTGGGGACTGACAAAGATGAAAATTCAGTCGCTGATGTCCTGTGTTGTGGTCAACTGCAAGCGAATAGTAAAGTTGCTTTATAGTTTGACCGCACCGCCCAAGATTGCGTTGCGGGTAGTGCTGGCAAAATGATTCAAAGAGCGAAAAAACAAAAAGTTATTGAAAAAATTTGAAAAAGTTGACGAATTATTAACAGTTGTCGTCATTATTGTTGCTTAAAAAATATCCTTTAAGCAGACCACTTGGAGTTGCAACTGGCTTTTTCAACGGTATCATAATATAAAACTTTTTTCCGGTTATTTGATAATCGTCGGTTATCCGTTACAAATACTGGCAGTGTCGCCAGATAATAATCGTCTTGGTGTTGAAATTTCAACTTTTGCAAAGGTTTATTTTGAAGGTGAAGTAAATCCTAATTCGGTATCAAATGCCGTATATTTTACATCAGTTCGTGATAAATCCGGAAAAATAATCTCTCAAACAGTCCCGGTTACCGCTGAATATCTTTCCGAAGATAATTCAATCAAAATTACACCCCAGCAATCACTATCACATAATTATCAGTACAGGGTGGATATATCAACCGCACTTACGGAAGCGATTGAATACCTTCCTATTGAAACAACCGTGCAGTGGAAATTTTCAACCATAATCAATCCATTTGAAAGCAATGTCGTCGTCAGCGATTACAATGAGAATCTCAAAACGGAAATTCCCGAGAATGCGTTTACCAATTATTTTTATACAAAGATAAGTTCCAGTCCGATAAGTTCACCGATACAAGTTTCTCCGGAATACATGCAAATTGCAACCGCAAAATCAATTTCAAATGACCAGGCAAGCGATGTGCTCGGTTATTATGAATTTGTCCCGATGGATAATAAGGGAGAAGCGATAACATCAAAACCATCAAAACAATTAACTGTCTCCCTTCCGTTTTCTCAGAGTCAAGAATTACTTCCGAGATTGCAATCGCAGAATGCTATGTTGAGATTGAAGAAAAATATTAATCTTTATCGTTTGAATGAAGAAAAAAAAATATGGGTGCGTCTCCCCGGTGTGTCCGTAGATACAGAAAGCGGCATAATAAGAGGAGCGATTCCCTATTTCGGAACTTTTGCAATGTTTGTTGCCCCCAATTATTATTTAGGCGATGCTTATGCCTATCCCGTTCCATTTTCGCCGAACGAAAACCCGAACCATAAAACAATAACATTTACAAATCTTGCGACAAAATGCACCATAAAAGTTTTTACCATCAGCGGAGAACTTGTTAATGAATTTGAAGAGACGGACGGAGATGGAGAATACACATGGACAGATGTAAAAAATAAGGACGGTGAAAGTTTGGCATCCGGAGTTTATCTGTATTTGATTGAATCCAAACAGGACAAAAAAGTCGGTAAATTAATGATAATAAAATAATTTTTAACAGACAGATGTTTTTCTGCCGCGGGAGGTTGTATGGAATACCTTATTAAAACGATTAAACAATTAAACGGTCATAAAGTTAAGCGGTTGAATTTGCTTTTACTATTTACTATTCACTATTTACTATTTACTGCCTCTACGGGTGTAGTATGTCCGGCCACACCGCAGGAAATAAATTATCAGGGACTTTTGAAGAAAAGCAATATCTCTTTTACAGGTACATCAACAATGGTATTCAAAATTTATGATGCACTAACCGGCGGAAATCAATTATGGACAAGCAGTTCGCAATCAATTTCTGTTACAAAAGGCAATTTTTCATATATTTTATCAGGGCTTGATTCAATTGATTGGGAGAACAAGACCTGCTATCTTGAAATCACAGTTGACGGAACGACTATGATGCCGCGGGAAAAATTCACGGCAAGTGCTTACGCATTAAACGCATCAAAAGTCGGCGGTAAATCTTTAACCGACCTTGATTCAACATATTTGAAACTGACAGGCGGGACACTTACAGGCGACTTGAACTCTGCGTATAAAATTATTGGCTCAACAGTGGGTGATACAAATACAAAACTTTACGGCGACGGGTCATCGCTTTCCGGTCTGCCTGGTGGTGGGGATATGACAAAGGGAGTTTATGACTTTTCACCCGCAAATAACATAGTAGATAATTCAGAAAAGTTGAACGGGCAGACAGCATCATATTATGCCACTGCATCAGACCTCTCTGCTGTTAAATTAGATACCGGTACGCTTGACACTAACAAACTCAATCTTTCGGGCGGTAATCTGACCGGTAATGTAACTGCGAATGCCGGTATTTTAATTGACGGAAGAGATGTCGGAGTAGACGGTACGGATTTAGACAATGTTAAGGTTGACACCGGAACTTTGAGAACTGATTTGAATGCAGTCAAAGTAGATACCGGAACATTGAGGACCGATTTGAATGCTGTTAAAGTAGACACCGGAACATTGAGGACCGATTTGAATGCAGACATATCAAATCTTGCCGCTGTTAAGGTTGACACGGGAACATTGAGGACTGATGTTGATGCAAAAGCCGGTATATCAGATTTAAATGCTGTTAAAGTAGACACCGGAACATTGAGGACCGATTTAACGGCGGAAACGAATAGCAGAACATCCGGCGATAACGAGATAAAAATATCAACGGGCATTTTGCGGAATGAAGTGATAACATCCACTGCATCATTGGTTTTGGTTGATAGGGACTTGGCAACTTCAACTGGTACGCTTGACACTAACAAACTTGACAAGTCATCAGCGACGGCGACATATGTTTTTAAGAGCGGCGATACGATGACGGGTGATTTGAACTCTGCGTATAAAATTATTGGCTCAACAGTGGGTGATACAAATACAAAACTTTACGGCGATGGGTCATCGCTTTCCGGTCTGCCTGGTGGTGGGGATATGACAAAGGGAGTTTATGACTTTTCACCCGCAAATAACATAGTAGATAATTCAGAAAAGTTGAACGGGCAGACAGCATCATATTATGCCACTGCATCAGATATGAATGCTGTCAAAGTAGATACCGGAACATTGAGGACTGATTTAAACGCATTAGATACGCAAGTTTCTGCGGATACCAATACTTTGAGGACTGATTTATATCAAACGCAGTTAGCAACAGGGACAAACAGAACGAGCATAACTGAGTTGGAGATTTCCACAGGAACATTATTAAGCAAGACATCTGCGGAAGCGAACTATCTTAAACTTTCATCTGCTACAGTGACATATCTATTCAAATCCGGCGATACATTAACAGGAGATTTGAAACTAAACACTGCTGGTAATGGTCTATATATTAAAGAAGGAACAAATGCTACTATGGGAGTAACAACTCTTGCTTCCGGCGTGGCTACGGTCAGTACTACCAAAGTTACTGCTAACTCTCGCATATTCCTTACAGTTCAAGGTGGCGCAGTAACTAATGTCGGCTCAACTTATATTTCTGCTAGAACCGCTGGAACATCTTTCACTATCTCAAGCACCAATGTCTTGGATGCTTCAAATATTGCTTGGATTATTATTGAACCTACCCCATAGTGTGTACTGTGTATCGGGGACAGGCACCATTACCTTTGTAAAAAAACGGCTTGACAAATTAATTTTTAATAGTAAAATACAATGTAAAATGAGAATTAGACGGTGCATAATTATAGATTTTTTGATTATTATATTTTTTTTTAATTTTTTTGTATCGGAGGGGCAATCACAAGAAGGAAAAAAAAAGCAGTAAAGAAAACAAAAGAATGGCAGAGATTTTTTATGAAGATGCCGTATTATTATACCGACGGGGATATTATGCGGATGCTTTGGATAAAGATATGGAAGCAATGCGTTACAATTCTAAACACGATAACGCGTTCAAACTTTACAGAAAACTTATTTCAGTAGCACGAATCATTCCTAATTCTAATGCGGAAAATGATGCAAAAAAATCGCGATTACTGCTGACCGGTATTAATGCGTTTATTGAAATTTATATTCTTAGCGGATTAACTTTAATTTTAATTCTTCTGACGTTTATAAAAATATTCCGATGATTAAAAAAACATTATTTCTTGTGCTGATATTATTACTATTGCCGATTAAAATCCATTGCAAATCTAAAGATACCGTAAGTATTTATTTGAAAACTGCAGAAAAGTATTTCCAAAATGGAGAATACGGCAATGCAAAATTAGAATTACGGAAGATATTAAAAATTAACCCCAAACATAGAGCCGCTTTGGAGTATTTATCAAAAATTAATGTAATTATGATGATTGTTCAGGAGAATCTTGAACAAGGGAAAAAAAAAATTGAAGAAGGCAAATTTGCCGAAGCTGAACTTAATTTTCGGGAAGTATTGAAATTTGATAAGAATAATAAAAAAGCGTTATTTTACATAGAAGAATTATCAAAAAAAGGAGCGATTGAAATTTCCACTGTATCAATATCTGCAGAAAAAATCACTGAGGCGCCGAAATTTCAGGATAACTATGTATATATAAGATTAGGCATAATAGAATATAAAAAAGGAAATTATAAAAAAGCAATAGATTATTTTACGCAGGTATTATCGCTTGCTCCGAAAAACGAAAAAGCAAAAAAATACTTAAAAAGGTCGGCGGACAGATTACTTGAGCCCGAAAGAAAGGCGATTGAAAAAGAGCGGGTTCAACTGGTGAAAGAGGCGCAAAAAGCCCTTGAGGAACAGCAAAAACGGCTGGCAAAAAGAAATAAGGAGATAAATCCGCTTTTTAAGGAAGCGAAAAAATACTACAAAAAGAAATGGTATCTTACTTCAACCGATAAATTTACGGAAATTTTATTGAAATATCCGGAATATCAAATGGCAATGGACTATTATGAAAATATCAGAGCGGATATGAAAGATATTGCTGCCCAACGGCTGACAACCGACCTTGAAAAACTTTCATATGCCAAGGGTTATGTTTCTTATTACGAGCAAAAACTTCCCGATGCGGTCAGCGAGTGGGAGAAAACACTGCGGTTAAACCCGAAGAGGGAAGAGTTGGAGAGTTACATCAGAAATGTTAAAGAAAAATTAAAAGATGCAGGGCGTCTTGCTAAGGAAAATGAACTGGACGAAAAAATAAAACGGTTATTTGATGAGGGGTTGAACAATTTTAACGGAAAAAGTTGGATTGGCTGTATAAAAAAGATGGAAAATGTTCAACAGATATGCAGGGATGAACAGTTCCCGAAATCTCTTGACTGGCACGGCCGGGCGCAGGAATACATAACAAAATCGGTTGAGGAACTTTCAAAACTTGCAGTGAGGCCGGCAAAGCCCGTTGTACCCGAAAAACCAGCAGAGGTTGAGCCGGAAATAGACGTTGCCGGCGCCGAAAAAAAATACAGCGAGGGGCTTGTTCTGTATGCCCAGGGCAAACTTTTTGATGCCGTCCAAAAATGGGGAGTGGCGGTAAGTATGAATCCTAACCACGAAAAAGCCAGAAGAGCGTTTCAAAAAGCAAAGAAGGAGTTGGAAATACAAAAGAAATGATAAACACGGAACTGACGCGGAATTGTTTAGCGTCTGTTTAGCGGTAATTATGTCCATAAAATCAAAATTCACCATTTTCATATCGTTGCTTATTCTGATAATAATTGTCGGCATTACTACTATTTTATATTATGCCGAGAGAAAACTTCTGGATGAGCAGATGGAAAATCACCGGAAATCCCTCGTTGCCGGTCTCGTTCAAATAGGAAGGGAATCGCTGCTTGTTGGGGATGACCTCATCCTTATAAATTACGCCAATCTCCTGAAGAAAACAAACCCGTCCATAATGGATGTAATCGTTACGGACAAAAAAGGAATAATCATCGCCCATACCGACTCTAATTTATTGAAGAAACAAATAAACGCGGAACCAGACACAGATAAAGTCAAGGTAGAAAGTCCTGTTGTTTTCGGAACCGATGAAGTTGCCAAATGCATAATAAATTTTTCTAAAGTAGAACTGGAAAAAATATTTGAGAAAGGGCTTAAAAAAACGAAGCAGAGGGTTTTCACCATCGGCGTTGCCTCTTTAATTATCGGTTTTTTTGGTGCATGGCTTTTTTCTTATCTTATGACGGCACCGATTGAGTTGTTGTCTAAAGGCGCCAAGATAGTCGGAAGCGGAAACCTTGAGCATAAAGTTCGGATAAACCGGAGGGACGAACTTGGTGCTCTTGCCGACCATTTTAACATGATGACGGAGAAGTTAAAGGAACTTGACGAGATGAAAAGGGACTTCGTGTCGTCGCTTACCCACGAACTCCGCTCACCGTTAGGTGCTATTGAAACATATATAAACCTCTTGTTGGATAAAAATCCTGAATACGAAAAAGAAAATTTTTTTAGAATAAAAAAAAATGTGTCACGACTGCGAAATTTCATAAATGACCTGCTTGATATTGCTAAAATTGAAAAAGGGAAAATGGAAATTTCGCCTGTCCCGTTTGATTTATCGGATGCTGTCAAAGATATTGTTGACCTGTTTAAGTTGCAAGCCGGCGAAAAGAAGATAGACCTTGCATATTCTTCCGATTTAAGTATAATCAATATCAAAGCCGACGAAGACCATATAAAACAGGTGATCACCAATCTGGTTTCAAATGCTCTAAAATTCACGCCCGCCGGTGGAAAAATTTGCATAAATGCAAAGTTAGTTCAGAGTAAAAAAACCGCGGACTATATTCTCGTTTCTGTTTCAGATACCGGTATAGGTATACCAAAAGATTCACTGGATAAACTTTTCCAAAAATTTGAGCAGGTGAAAGGCGTCCGTGAAAAAATTAAAGGACCAAAAGGGACCGGTTTGGGACTGTCTATCGCAAAAGGAATCGTAGAACTTCATGGCGGAAAAATCTGGATTGAATCGGATATCAATAAGGGAACCACATTTTTTTTCACGATTCCGGTGTAGAGGCAGGGATAAGTTGTAAGTGATAAATAAAAACTTAATCCGTACAACTTAATCCTGAAATATTATGAAAAAAATTCTTGTTGTTGAAGACGAAGAGGATTATCAACACTTAATCGGTCAGGTTTTGTCCGAAAGCGGTTTTGAGGCATTCTATGCGGACGATGGTGCCGATGGCTTGGAAAAAGCCAAAAAGGAACTTCCGGATATAATAATCCTGGATATTAATCTCCCGAAATTAAACGGCTGGGAGGTCTTAAAAGCAATCAGAAGTGATGCTGATAGCAAATTAAAAAATATTCCGGTGATTATGCTTACCGTGAGGGGCGAAGATGCCGACCAGATAAGAGGGCTTGACGGCGGCGCCGACGATTATGTGGCAAAACCGTTCATACCGAAAGAACTTTTATCCAGAGTGAATGCCGTATTAAAACGCTCAGGAGATGCAAAATGAGGCGGGTTAATCAAGATATGCCTCGCTATGCTCGGCACAACGCTAATTGTCGCGAATTATTCGCGTATATTTGCGTGTATTCGCGTGTATCGGATTGAAATCCCGATACTCTAAAATTCCGTAAAAGCGGTATGCCGAAAAGAACAATCGGCAGTTGAAAATGATATAAAAAAAGCCACTCCTGTCCGCTAAAAGTACAGAGGTGTTAAAATCTGTTAACTGCAAACGAAAATTGACTCACTTATCGGCATAGTCGCAATTGAAAATTTACCCGCCATAGTCATCTCCGAATTCTCTTATATCAATATGAAAAACGAACTTTTAAAATCGGCTATGACAGAGCGAACTCATTGATGTTGAGAGAATTATTCCAGATGACTACACGATTATTACCCCGGCGGTGAATTCAACCATTAAGTGCAACAGTGCGAATTGAAAACCTCGTTTGGAGTAGAGAACCCGAGACATTTTCTCGGTCTGTTGTTGAGCCAAGATTCGACCTTTGAAATATCAGCATCAGAAATAATATCAAAATTAG
>JACRDL010000110.1 GCA_016218625.1 Elusimicrobiota bacterium | reverse complement strand
GTCTTTTTTGAAACCATTTTACCCATTCCCGCGGCTCTTTTCAATCCCTTTATTATACGCACATTCTTCCGAATGTGCTTACCTCTATCTCTACTACTTCATAAACACCTATTAGTCCCACTCTCCCTGAAGTTCAACAAACCTAATCTTTTAAGAAATGTAACTCCGTATCATATTGAACAATGGAAACAAGAACGACTAAAAAAAGTTAATCCGACAACATTAAAATTTGATTTATGTCAGTTGAAAGCAGCATTCACAAAAGCAGTTGAGTGGGGTTATTTAGAAAAAAACCCTGCTAAAAATGTTAAATTGGTAAAAATACCACAAAAGGCACCGAGATTTCTAAGCAAAGAGGAAATTAAAAAATTGCTTTTAGTTGCGGCGGGGCAAATGAAAGATATAATACAAACATTTTTATACACTGGGTTCCGTCTTGGTGAATTGATAAATTTACGATGGCAGGACATTGATTTCAAAAGACGGGAAATTTTAATACAGGCACACGACGATTTTCAGCCAAAGGATTACGAATTGCGGGATATATCACTACACAATGTTTTACTGAAAGAACTTTATCCGAATAAAAAAACGGAAGGATATGTTTTTAAGAATTCCGTTGATGGTAAATTAGATGCATCCAAATTAAGAAAGGAATTTATGCGAATACTAAAAACAGCAAAAGTAAATCACTGCACAATACACGACTTGCGACATACATTTGCTAGCCATCTTGTTATGTCAGGAGTTGATTTAAGAACTGTAAAAGAAATTTTGGGGCACTCCAGCATTACAACCACAATGATTTATTCCCACCTTTCAAAATCACACACTAAAAAAGCCATAGGCAAACTTTCTTATGGCTTGTAATACCAAAATACTACCAAATTAGGTTTTTTATCGTCTAACGGCTTTACGGTTAACAGCCGGATGCTCCACCGTTGAGCTACGCCTGAATTGAATTTTCACAGTGGTCAAAAAAAATTATACTAAATTTCTTTTCTTCCGTCAAGTGCGTTTATCAAAGTTATTTCGTCGGAATATTCTATGCTTCCTCCCGACGGAATACCTTTTGCAAGACGGGTGATTTTTATATTGTGCGGTTTTACAAGTTGTGAAATATACATCGCCGTAGCATCGCCTTCAACTGTCGGATTGGTGGCAATGAGAATTTCTTTTATCTTATCCAGTCGTTTCATAAAAAGTTTCAGTGTTAAATCGTCATGATGAACGCCGTCTAACGGAGAAAGAACTCCCAACAAAACATGATAAAGCCCCTTGTATTTTCCCGTTTTTTCTATTACCTGTAAGTCGGTGTAACTTTCAACGACGCATATTTTTTTCCTGTCCCTGTTTTCATCGCAACAGACCTCGCATGGACTTTCCTCGCACCAAGATGCGCAGACGGAACAGGTCTTTATACTTTTTTTTGCATTGATTATTGACGATGCTAAATTTTCGGCATCATTTTGTGAACTCTTTACTATGAAAAAAGCAAATCTTTCCGCCTGTTTCTGTCCTACACCGGGAAGTTTCTTAAACGCTTCAATAAGACGGACGAGCGGCTTAATCATTTATTTTCAAGCGAGCGAGTGAAAAGTAAACTTGCTTGTTTTTCCGAGCGAGCGCTGAAAACAAACTTGTTTATTTTTCTTCCACAACATTACCGCCGAATAAATCAATAATGTTTTTAACCGCGGAGTCGGGGACCTTCGGCAATGCCTTTGCATCAGATTTTTTATTTTTGCCAACGGGCAACGATGCCGGCACAGAAATTGCAACAGAAGACTCTACCTCATCATTTCCGCTACTTATAACGGAGCAGGATGCCGGGATTTCATCTTCCGTTTCCTCAATTTCTAGATTATTTGCCGGCACGATGCTCGGGACAACTTTTGTGGCAAAGGAAAACTTACTACCCAGTTTTTTTTCCATCAAAGGAAGCCATTCGTGTTTGTTTGATAAAACAGTTTCCATCTTATAGGAATCTCCGAATTCAATAACAAAAGTCCCGTCATTGGGAATCCCCGATATTTTTGCTCCCGAAAAACAACTTAAAACACGCGGTCTGATTTTCCCGTCTTTTGTAATTTCATTCCACGCCGAACGAACTTTTTTAATAGGAATTTTTACCCTGTTAGAAGTATCGTAGCACGCCCTGTTAGAAATCCCGCTTTGCGGGACGCCATTTCTAACGGGGCACGATGTGCCACTTCTAACAGGGTTAACCGTTTCTGATTTTGAATTTCTGATTTCGGTTTCTTTCTGTTCGTTTAATGAAGACGATTCAAGATTTTCAAGACGGCTTATCAGTTCATCCAAACCTACATATTTTTGGGTAAGTTTCATGCAAAAAACCTCTAAAACAACGGAAGGCTGCTCGGCATTTTTCATCTGTTCAGTACATTCGGAAAGTATTTGTACCAGACGGAACAAAACATCAATGAATAAATTTTGAGAATACAATTCCAGTTTTTCCGTATCGGAAATGGTTCGCACCAACTCCGGAGAAATTTTGTAAAGCATTACACATCTTATATACTCCTGTAAATCGCCAGCGATGTTGAGAGGGTCATATCCGAGCATCATCGTTTTATTTACAATCTGCAAAAGTTTTTTTGCGTCATTTTTTTCTATGCACTCAAACATATCTGTTAGCAGGTCCTCTTTGACGCAACCTAAAATAGAAATAATATCCTGCGAAGTTATAGTCGCGCCGCAAAAAGATATAACCTGGTCAAAAACACTTAAAGCATCCCTCAGTGCGCCGCCGACGGATCTGGAAATTACGGCAACCGCCTTATCATCTATTTTAATGTTTTCCTTTTCGGCAATTTTTTCTATCTGCCCGCTTATTTCTTTTATTGATAAAGGACGGAAAGAAAACCTTTGGCATCTGGAAAGTATCGTCGGAGGAATTTTTTGGGTTGATGTGGTCGCAAATATGAAAATCGCATGGGCGGGCGGTTCTTCAAGCGTTTTCAGAAGTGCGTTCCATGCCGGCTCCGTTATCTGATGCGCCTCATCAATAATATATATTTTATATTTTGATGACGAAGGAGCATACTTTATGTTTTCCCTCAACTCCCTTATCTGGTCTATTCCCCTGTTTGAAGCGGCATCTATCTCCATTACATCAATGGAATTGCCGCTGACTATTTCACGACAGGAATCACATTTATTACAGGGCTCTTCCTTTGGGCCTTCTTTACAGTTTAACGCTTTCGCAAAAATTCTGGCGGTAGTGGTTTTCCCGACACCGCGCTGGCCGGAAAAAATATAACCGTGTGCGATTCTTTTTTCTTTTATCGCATTTTTTAGGACACGCGTTATATGCTCCTGACCAACGATATCGTCAAATTTCTGCGGCCGATATTTCCTTGCTAATACGATATAAGACATAATAACACCAGAGATTAAGAAAATAGAGATTGAGAGATTAGGGTTTTGATTTTCCCCAATCTCCATTTTCTATTCTCTATTCTCTCTTTTATGGTGGAGGTGAAGGGGGTCGAACCCTCGGCCTCATCGTTGCGAACGATGCGCTCTCCCAACTGAGCTACACCCCCAAAGTTCGCTCGCAAGTAAATTTGTTGGA
Source organism: Elusimicrobiota bacterium (assembly GCA_016218625.1). GTDB lineage: Bacteria > Elusimicrobiota > UBA8919 > UBA8919 > UBA8919 > UBA8919. The sequence goes on along the minus strand of JACRDL010000110.1, from coordinate 17,767 downwards.
AACGCTCATCCGACCACCCTGTCGAATTTCGCTCTACTCGTCGCTCCTGAAAGCAAAGTCGCTCCTCAAGGTTCCTTACAAATTTCTTGCTCGCTCAATATCAAAAAATGAATAATACTCAAATTCAGTTTAATAAATCTTTTTTAATTTGTCAACCCTGTTAGAAGTATCGTAGCACGCCCTGTTAGAAATCCCGCTTTGCGGGACGCCATTTCTAACGGGGCACGATGTGCCACTTCTAACAGGGTCAAGCACACCGACGGCAAAAATTAGCCGGCGTTATCTTCAGCGAATTTTTTGATATCCTCTATGTGCTGAAGTATCAACTTCGCCTTTGCTACTCCGAAAGAAAACGGATACTTATCATTTTCATCCCGTTTCAAAACGATAACCTTGTTACCCTTGAACTCAGAAAACTCAAACATTGCCCCTCCTCATTTGCTATTTGCTATTCGCTATTTCAGGTCTTTTGGTGCTTCTCTCGGCGGAATTTTTACGCTCTTCAATTCCAAAAGTCCGGATATGATGGCACCTGCAAAATATATCACCCAAAGATATGTGTAATAATGACCCAAAAGTGCGGCGAAACCGGCGACCAGCATTGAAAGAATAAATACCTCAAGACCTATTTCAAGATACCTCCACTTCAAAGGCATTTGGTTGTAAATGCTGTCAGACGGATAATTATGCCGGCGACGGCGGACTATTGCAACGGAAAGCACAAAAAACCCGACGGGCGAAATAAGTTGCGATACGAGATGAATCAATATAAATTCAATTTTCTGGGGACCGCCGGCAAACCATACAGCATCATATAATTTCAAGCCGTTGAATGAAGCGATGATTTTTGATGTGTCTATTGCGGCAATGTTGACAAGAATAAATATCAAAGCCATTAAAAATCCGACGGAATAAGATGCGATTTTGACTGCTCGAGGAAGTTCGCCTTCATCGGAATCCCAGTAAAATATGCCGACAAGTATAGCGGGAGAAATAACCGCCATAAGAAAAAACTGACGTAAACAGTTTACAACCATAGGCCACGGATATTGTCCGATTATATTTTGCAAAGGGCGGGTTATAAAATATATTCCGAATAAAACAAAGGCAACAAAAACTTTTTTATAGCCGATTTCACCGAATATAATCTGTCTGATTTTGCCGGTTTTTCTGACTTCAAACGCCATCATAAAATAGACAACCCCTGCTATAATAGGGACCGCTATATTGATTAAAAAAACAGGAAACATCAGACAATTATCTCCTCAAAATTATTTTGTGAAATTAAAAAGTTGCAAATTTTGGCAAACACGAATGAACAAGATAAGCCACAGAATTTCACAGAACTTCACAGAATAAATATTCTTCTGTTTCTGTGCCTTTCTGTGTCATTCTGTGGCTAATATGTTTTTTTCTGTCTTCTTTCTGTGTGATTCTGTGGCGCTTTTGAAATTGATTTTATAAAATTTGAGAACACAAATCAATACGCAAGCGATACACCGAGTGAAAAACTCCATCTGTCGCCGAAATCGTTCGTTCTTTTGGCATACTCAACCGTAACGGGTAACAGATACCCCGCCAAAAAAGTATAGAAACGAACACCGATGCCGACGCTGTTTTTAATTTCGCCAATTGTAATGTTTTGGTAATCTTGCGTATTATTAAAACCAAAACCGTTATCGGTAAAGAAAAATGTGTTTATTGATTTCAGAAAAAAATCTGATATAGGCCAGATATTTTCAAGTGTTAAAATCGGAAATCTGTATTCAAGTGTTGTCGCAATAAGACGGCTGTATTTATGAAATTCATCCGAATGAGAAAAACCGCGAATCGGCAGACGGAAATATCTTTTATTTAATCCCTCACTTGCAACAAAAAGATTGCCCAGAACAACCGCACTTTCGGAAAAAACAGGAAAGTACTTTTCATATCTCAATACATATTCTTTATATTCTATATTGCCGTCATATTCTAAAAATGCACATCTATAAAGTACTCTAAAATCTGAACCGAACCGTGCATAAAGATATTTGCCGGTTATTGTATTTCTATCGTAGGCGACCGAATATCTGTTCGTTCTTTGGTCCAGAACCAATTCGTCCAAGGTGCTATTTTTTTTGATATATTTATTTGTTGAGACCGCCGCCTCCAAACGGTTAAATCTGTCCAAAGGATAAATTACGGCTATTGATTGAGTGCGTTCTTTTTCTTTATATATCTCTTCTGATGTTGTCAAATATTCGGAATTTTCACCGACGGAAGAAAAAACAAACTGGGGCCGCCACTTCAGATAAGAATACCCGACGGCATACTGTAAATCGCCGCTCCCTGAAGAATAAAGGAGTTGATTATATATTTGATGGTTACCTAAAAGTTCCGATGCCTGCCAATATGTCGCAAGAAAAAGCCCATATTCCGAGTGATACATAACAAACGGCACCAGAATATCAAGCGAGGGCTTAAAACGGTACGGGAATATCGGTGATGCTAATAAAGATTTATTACCCGTTGATGTTTCAATCAAAAAATCCTCCGCCTTAACGACTTGCGATATTTTGCAATCAAATGTTGAAATGTCGGCAATATAAATATCTTTTCTGAAATTTCTGTAATTTACAAATACCAGATTTTCACCATCGGGGGTAGGACACGGATTAAATGCACCTGTCAGCAAATTTGTGCATTTTTTAATTTCTTTGCCGTCAACGGAAACGGTATATATGTTAATCGGAGAACCGGGATTCTCATCAGATGTAAAAAATATCTGTTTGCCATCGTTAGAAAAAACAGGTTCTAATTCATTGCCGGAAAAATTTGTAAGACGGGTCTTTGTTTTAGTTTTAATATCAAACAAAAAAACATCGCTTTGATATGTTGCTGAATCCTCCTGCGAAAATGCAATAAAATTACCGTCGGGACTATAGGACGGCGACGACTGATTTTCCATATCATCCGTTATTTTTTTCACCGAGTTATCCTCAAAACTGAATTCATAAATATCGTTATATGCCCTTTTCATTCCGATAAAAATTATTTTTTTACCGTCGGGTGAAAACGAGGGCGACTTTACTGTAAATATATTAAGCGGCAACTTGGAAAGTTTTTCGTTTTTAATATCGTAAATAAAAATGTAATCTTTCTGCGTTTTTTCTCCGGAAAATGCCAGAAAATTACCGTCAGGCGAAAATGAAACTTTTTCGTTATGAATTACATCTATATCCATGGAAGATCCGGCAACCACCACACGGGTTTTTTTCTTTGTTTCCGATAAAGATACCATCACAAGTTTATCTATGCCGTCATCGTCGGTAATGTACGCTATTGATTTACCGTCAGGCGATATCGTGGGATTCGTATTGAAATCCGGAATATTGTCGCCGTTATCCTCCGTCAGTTTTAATCCATAATCCTTTGCTTCCTTAAGGCCGGTTATTTTATCCTCATATAATTCAAACAGCCACTCCTTCCACTTCTTCGCAAATAACCCGGGTGTGATATTTAATGTATCGGTGAAGGCAGAAGTTGTATCAAGTTTATCACGTAAAACCTTAAGAATTTTCTGCGGTTTGTCGGGACCATATTCATCAACCAAAAAATGATATGCCGTCTCGGAAAGTTTATATGCAGGCGTTATCTGGTGCGGTTTCAGGTGATTAAAAGTGCTTAAATTTTTCAGTGATATAACATTTTTATTTGAAACCATATCCCTGATAACCATTTCCCTCGTCGTAGCATCGGTATCGCCCGTATTATATTCAGCCATTCCTTCCATCATCCATAAAGGTATAAAAATTCCTCGCGTCAAACGCAGCGCTTTAAGAAGTGCAGATTCTTCATAAAGAACTGTGAACTGTATAACGTGTGTAAATTCATGCGGAATAACATTTTTCAGCCATCTCACTTCACCATTGTTATATACGATAAACCTGTTTTTGAATGCCTCCGTTACTCCGCCGGTTCCTTCGCCAACATCAACGATATTGGTCTGTTCAAATTCGTTATGATTCCTGTAAATAAAAAACGGGATTTTTTTTGAAGGACGGTATTCGTAAAAGCGGGTCGTGTTGTTAAATGTGTCTTCCAATATTTCCGAAACAACCGGCAAAAGTTCACAACATTCGGAATAATGATATATTTTGAAGTGCTCAGTCTCAATATATTCCCATTTTTTTACATCGGTTATGACTTTGTTTTCAGAATAAAGACAGTCCAATGTCAACAACATAATAAATACCCATATTAACTTCGGACTTCGGACTTCGGACTTCGGACTGAGTTTGTTTTTCATTTTATTGAAAGATATTTTTTTGCCTCAAGATTGTTCGGCTCGATTGATAGGACTTTTTGGAAACAATTTTTTGCTTCCTGTTTTTTGTTCATATTAATATATACTTCACCTAAACCCAAAAGTGCCACGGAGGAATTTGGTTTTTTTTCAATCACTTTTTTGTAATATACTTCCGCGGAGGAAAAATCTTTTTTTATTAGGCATGTCTCCGCTATTTTTATCAAAATTTCAGGTGAGGAAATCGGCTTTATCAATTCTGTCTGTTTGAATTTTTCCAACGCCTCATCATACATATCTCTCGCTTTGTAAGACAGCGCAAGATTTATCAGTGCCGTCTCATTTTTAGGCTCAATTGACAACGCCGTCTCATACTGTTCCGAAGCAGATTCATACCTGTTCAGACGAAAAAAAAGATTGCCATAGCGAAGACGCATATAAAAATCCTGCGAACGGTTTCTCAAAAATTTTTCGTAATAACTAAATGCCTTGTCTGTCAGATTAAGTTCGTCATACATAATTGCAAGATAGAAAAATATTCTTATATCTATAGCACCTAATTTCAGTGCTTTCTGCATCAAGTTGACCGCTTCAGGATAATAATCTCTGCCTTTCTGATAGAGGGCAACCCCGCCGGCAATATAAGAAAAAATATCTTCAGGATTTTCATCTATTTTCGTGCGGGCTGCAATGATTACTCTATTGAGTTTTTCAGTAGGTAAATACCGGGCGGGATTTTTAATAAATTCTTCTTTCTGACGACGAATAAAAAAAACCGAAGAACCTATAATTAAAAAAAATAAAAAATACAGAAAAACTTTTTTCATCCATTTAATCCGGAGCGAAGCAAGAAATTTGTAAAGAACCTCAATCGACGAAGTCATTGCGAGGGCTTTAGCCCGTGGCAATCTCATGAGATTGCTTCAGTCGTTTCACTCCTTCGCAATGACACTTCGTGTCATCTGTTAGAATCATCTTCCTCTATCAAATCCGCAAATTTAATTTTTGTTTCCTGTGAATTAAGAAAACCTTTTACATCCTGTTCTTCCTGTTGTTTTTCATATTGTTTGATGGACAACTCTATCCGCTTTTTTGATTTGTCCACTTTCACAATAATGCCTTTGACATCCTCGCCGATGGTAAGCACATCCGACGGCTTGTCAATTCGGGTTTTGGAAATTTCGGATACATGGATAAAGCCGTGTATATTCTGTTCAAGTTGCGCAATACAGCCGAAATCCATTAGTTTTATTATATGTCCCTGGACTACTTTTCCTATTTCATACTTATCAAAAGGATTCTCAAAAATCGCCTTGTAGCTTAGAGAAACTTTCTGCTTATCTTTGTTGGAATCAATTACAATCACTTCAATTTCCTGTCCGACCTCAAAAACATCTTTCGGATGAGATATTCTTTCCGTCCATGAAATATCGGAAACGTGAATTAGACCTTCCACACCGTCTTCCAGCATAACAAAAGCGCCGAACGAGGTAAGCGATGTTATTTTTCCTTTCACCCTCATTCCCGGCTTGTAATTTTTTTCAACATCGTCCCATGGATTTTTTTGAAGTTGTTTTAAGCCGAGAGCTATTTTGTTTTCATTGGGGTCAAATTTTAATACCTTGACCGTAAGTTCCTCCCCGATTTTGTATAAATCGGTGAGATTTTCAATCCGCTTATATGAGACATCGTTAATATGAAGAAGTCCGTCAATGCCGCCGAGATCCACGAAAATCCCAAAGGCGGTAATAGTTGCAATTTTACCTTTTATAATGTCGCCTTCCTTAATTGTAGAGAACACTTTTTGTTTTTCAAGTTCATTTTTTTCTTTTTCTACGATTTTATTTGACACGACGACATTTTTACTTTTTCTGTCAAACTCAGTAATTTTTACATCAATAGTCATCCCGACCGGTTTTGAAGAATATTTTTTTGACAGTTGGGAAGAGGGCATAAATGCAGGGATATCTTCTGCATCCACCTCATAACCGCCTTTTATTTTTTTGGTTATTTTACCACGAATTATTTTTTTTGATTTAAAATTTTCATCGGCATTTTTCCACACCATAATATCTCTTGCCTTTGTGTAAGAAATAACCGGAGACCCGTCCCGTGAATCCAGCCGGCTTATAAATATATCTATCTCCGAGCCTATTTCCGGCAATGTTTGAAAATCACCTGCACTTATAAAACCGTCTCTTTTCAATCCCAAATCAACAACTACCTGACCGTCTATAACCGCAACAACTTTTGACTTAACAATCTGACCCGGTTTCAGTTCCTGCATCTCGGGCATCTTATCCATCATCATCTCGTCCATACTACTTTCCTATCCTCCTTTTTTCGCGGCAATTTTTATTACCTGGTTTTTTTATAATTGCTATTGCTTCTTTTATAATCCAATCCGGCGTTGAAGCACCTGCAACAATTCCGACGCATTTTACATTTTTCAACCATTCATTTTTTAAATCTCGCGCCGTTTCTATGTGATAAGTTTTTTTTCGGATTTTTTTTGAAATGGCGGCAAGCCGTTTTGTATTCGCGGAATTTTTTCCTCCGATGACAAACATAACATCGCACTTTCGCGCAAGTTCTTGCGTCTCTTTCTGCCTGTTTATGGCGTCTGGACAAATAGTGTTGAATATTTTAAACTCATTTGAATAACCTAAAAGACCAGACGCAATTTTGATAAAGTTTTCCGGCGATTGCGTTGTTTGCGTAATGATGCCCATTTTCGGAAAAAATTTTAGTTTTTTTATATCTTCATTTGTCTTCAATATGACGGTATTTTTCGGTAAATACGAAAAAATATATTTTATTTCCGGGTGTTTCGGATTTCCTATTATAATAATTTTATAACCCTCTGAGCCAAGTTTTTCGGCATAATTTTTGGACCTCGTAACAAACGGACAGGTAGCATCCAGTATCTTTATTCCTTTCGCTTTTGCTTCATCAAAAATATTTTTCGGAACACCGTGTGCGCGGATTATTATGCTTCCGGTTTTTATATCCGACAATTTCTTAATAACTTTTACGCCTTTGTTTTCAAGTTCCCCGACCACCTGAGGGTTATGAATTATTGGTCCTATCGTGTAGACACTGCCGGATTTTTTTGAGACGCCCAAAGCAATATCTATCGCCCGACGGACGCCGAAACAAAAACCTGAATTTTTAGCGATTTTAATCTTCATTTTTCAACTTTTCTATCTCCGACATAATTTTATTCGTAATTGAATCGTAATCTTCTGATGCGTCAAATATCATTGGCAAACCGAATTTTACTTTTATTTTTTTGAAACCTGAAAGTTTATCAGAGTTTATTACGGCAACCGGAACAACCGGCGAATTAGTTGCAACCGACAGCATCGCAGCACCCTTTTTAAGTTTTCTTATTTTTCCCGGTCTATACCTGGTGCCTTCTGGAAAAATCAAAAGTACATTGTCTGACTGCAAAATTTTTAATGCGTTTTTTAGAGCACCTATATCGGCAATCGCCCTGTCAACCGGAAAAGCATTTGTGTGTTTTATAATCCAGCCAATAATCGGAACCTCAAAGAGTTCCTTCTTCGCTATAAAATATATGGGCTTACTAATACAACTTCCTATAATCGGCGGGTCTGCATGGCTTTGATGGTTCGCCACTATAATATATGAACCGTTTTTAGGTAAATTTCCCAAACCTGTTATTTCCCGACGATAAACCGTGCTAAAAATTATTTTTGAAATTAACCAGCCCAACCAGTAAAGACAGTTCATAGTTCATAGATCGTAGATTTCACTTAATATTTTTTGTGCAACCAGTTTTTGCGTCAAAGATGTAGAATCAATAACAATGGCATCTTTTGCTTTTTTGAGGGGACTTATACCCCTGTGCCTGTCCCTGTAATCTCTTCTTCTTATCGCTTCGGCAATTTTTTTAAGCGAGACCCTTTTGCCTTTTGCTTTAAGTTCTTTCCAACGTCTTAATGCCCGTTCCTTTGGTTTTGCATCAAGATAAAATTTTTTTTCCGCATCTGGAAAAACCGCGGTACCGATGTCTCTTCCTTCCATAACAACCCCGCCGGTTCTGCCGAGAAGCCGTTGCTTATCCCTTAAAATTTTTCTAACTCCTTGAATCGCTGATATCGTGTTTGTATTTTTTGTAACATTTTCAGACCGGATTTTTTCGGAAACATTTTTCCCGTCTACAAAAATTTTCAGTTTATCATCTAACTGTTCAAGTTTAATACCGGTCTTCTTTGACATTTCAACGATTTTTCTTTCATCATGAAGGTCAATTTTATTAGCCATCGCTTTCCATGTAATAGCACGGTACATAGCGCCCGTATCAATATAAAGATAGCCGAGTTCTCTGGCAACGATTTTCGCTATCGTTGATTTCCCCGCACCCGCAGGCCCGTCAATCGCAACAATAATTTTTTTCCTCATTGTTTTATTTTTTTCTCTTATAATGTCATTGCGAGAGCCGATTTATCGGCTCGTGGCAATCTGATCCATCTATTGTAGGTCATTCTGAGCAAAGCGAAGAATCTCGCCTGTAATATGTCTCAACCATTACAGTATTTATCTGCCTGACCGTTTTTCTTCTTGCCTCTTCAAGCAACAAAGAAATATTTCCGAATAGTTGAGAATAATTTGATTTAACAATGTTTTTCATATTATTAAAAACCTTTTTCCATAGTTTTAGCAAGTTTTTTTGCTAATTCTTTGGCTATTTTATTTAATTTATCCGCTGATTTAGTATGCTCTGTCTCCGATGTCAACATTAAACCTGTTTCAACATCTACCAAACTTACCGTAACATGATAGGTATCAACCAATTTTGAAAGTGTCCCAATAATCATTTGTCCTACATTAAGTACTTTTCCTATTTGGACTGCGCAACCAACTTCTGTGCAACCAGTTTGCTGAAATGCCGCCTCAGCCAGAATTTTATCCATATTCCCTTTTTCAACAATATTAAACTTCCTCATATTTACCAATTCTGTTCTTAAAAAATCAGTAACAATAGAAGCATCCGCTTGTGAAACATTTTTACCCGCAAAATCCGCAACCGCAAGATTGGTTATTTTTATAACATTTTGAGTTGTTTCTGTTTTAGGAACGGCTGAAACTATTTTGAATGGTTTTGCTTGCGGAACTATACCCTGAATATCCACCACTTCTAATTGTGAATATTTTTTTCCCAAACTTAATTTGACAGGTAATTCAGTATTAAATCTTTCCCTTTCATCATTAACTACAAGTTTTATCGGCAATAATTGGGTGCCAGAATATCTTTTAGTAATACTGAATGCGAATTGTATTTGCCTTTTATCACTGGGTTCAATATTACCTAAGTCCTTTTCTATTGGTGTAAGTAAATTTATTTGTGCTTCATTACAAATTATATTAGCAACAGAATTTTTTGTAGGACCTGTCCCGTTATTGATAATCGTAGCAACAATTTCAACCGACTCTCCAAGTTCAATTACGCCGTTATTATTTCCGACTGATAATTTATCCCTTTTATCGGGATAAAAACCATCGTCAATTTTTACTTCAGCAAGTTCAATTTTTGGCGGTTCAAGTTTATGCGTCTGAAATCTTATTTTGACGGGTTCAGGATTAAATCCATTTGCTTCCTCTAACTGGATAAGGAATTCCGCCTGTCCCGGCGGTAAATCAAGTCCGGCAGAAACAGGAATTTCAACTTTTTTATCTTTGGCGGGATAAACATCACCAACCTCAATAACGGAACTATATTTTAAATCAAGTTTTGAGTCGGCAATTTTTGGTTTTACTTTTATCCCGAAAGATTCACCGGCACCTTCTGAATTTACTATATTAAATACAATCTTTCCTTTCTCCATCGCAGATAAGATTTTGTCACCATCTTCGTCATTAAATGTAAGATTAGTTATAGATAACCGCGGCGGTTTAGAAGGCACAACAAAAAACTTTTCTGTATTTGATGCTCCTTTTGATGTCTCTATTTTTACTTCGGCTTCACCCGAAGCCACCCCGGCCGGAACTTTTGCAATAATATAATCGGAAGCCAACTTTTCTATATTTGCTTTTACATTATTAAAATAAACAGAGGTTGCTTTTTCTTCAGATCTAAAATTAGAACCAATAAATTTTACTTCCGTCCCAGCAGTACCTTTTTCAGGTTTAATAGAATAAATTACCGGTTTTGCTCTTTCTCTTTCATCTTTTGCTTCTCTTATCGGTTCAGCAATCCAAGGAATAAAACCGTAAGTTCGGGATTCATAGTTGCTTTGTTCCCACCCACCTAAATAAATATCTATTCCAACTGTCCATTTATTTTCATCATATCCTTTAATTTTGTAATTGTAATCATAATCGTAGTCATAAGCAAAATTTGGCGTAGAAATTGTCTGGTGTCCAATCTTAAACGTAAGAATTTTGCTCAAATTTATTCCAATACCTATATCACTAAAAAAAGAACCCAAAGTACCACCGATGTCAAAAGAATCAACGAATTCGTCACTACCCATAGTTGCTGCCCACCAAGAAAATGTCCCATAAAAATATAATGTTCCTACACCATCATTATTTTTGCTATAAAAAGAATTCCCGGCTTTCCAACTATAAGGAACAAAATATAATTCCAATGGAAAAATTACACCAAGCCCCCAGTCAGCTTCCCCGGATGTGCGTCTCCACCCTTCCCGATAATTCCCACCCCCACTCTCATCATAGTAAGTGTAGCGGTCATATCTTTCATATGTCAATTTATTTTCAGGATAATAATAACTAAAAAGCGTAGTGCCTATACCAAATCTTGAATGTGAATCAATAATTGCAAACTTACACAAATCAAGAGTTTTTCTTCCTATCTGGTATCCTGCAATATTACCATACCACCATTCTGCATTAACAGGAACATTAGAAAAAAATATCATCAAACTGAATAATAAAAATCTAATTTTAATTTTATTTAGCAATACCATTTAATATCTCAAAAAACTCCGGAAAAGAAATATTTACACAACCCTATTTTTTATTTACGATTTCCCAATGACCGCCTTTGTCAGGACCTATGCGTTTTATAATTTCTTTTTCCTTCAATTTTCTCACATTTTTATAAACGGCAATATTGCTAATATCCAATTTTTTTGCTAATTCATCTGTTGTTATATTCCTATTTCCCATTATAGATTTAAGTATTTTTAATTCATTTTCTCCTAACTTTTCTACTAACCCTTCTCCTAACTTTTCTACTAACTTCTTATCTAAAATTTTCTGGGTAGTTTTCTGGGTAGTTTTCTGTGAACCTGAATCCTTATTTGTAATTTCTTTTTCAGTTATTACATGACGGTAAAAAGTTACTACAAAGCCGGTTTTTCTTATGTGGAACTCAACGCGAATATTGTTTTCTTTGCATTGGTCAGATATCCGCTTCAAACCAGAACCAAATTTCTCAATCTCTTTTGATAAATACAGAATTTGAGCAATTTTAGGATTGCGTAAAACAGATTCTTCTTTACCTTTAATAAAATCTTCCGGTGTAAGTCCTTCAGGAAAATCGCCCGGATTATATATTTCAATACGGTTTTTGAATATAGATATTTTATTGCTTTCAGGAAGATTATAGTCCTTATGACAGAACGAATTAACCAATGCCTCTCTAATCGCGTCTATTGGAATTTCCGGGATTTCCTCTCTTTCCAGTTTCCCGAATTGAACTCTCCAACGAATATTATTTTTTAAGTAAAGTTCTGTCTCTTTAAGCAAGTTAAAAATATTCCCTTTCAGTTGCCTTATGTCCAAAAAAGTCAATTTATCATTCCCGGCAAATATCGCCATCTGAACTTCAAGAGAATTATCATCACAAAAAAGTACTGTCGCGGCATTTAGTAATTTTTCTTTTTTTACAAGTCCAAGTTTTTTTAGAGAAATCTTTTTATTCTGATAAAGAAAATCTAGACGACCCACTTCTTTTGCTTTGGCAATAAATGTTTTGAGGACTTTCTCGTTGATAGAACTTATCTTTTGATTAGAAAGCTGACTATCCCAGATATACCTATCCTTGTTTTTCTTCAGAATTAATTTTTCAAGTTCCTGAATACTGAGTTGTTTGTTTGAGTCGCCAACACGCATATATGCTCTGCCATATGCAAAGTAAGGTGAGTTTTTATCTTGGAATGTTACCTGCACACAATTTTTATTCTCAATTTTTTTGATTGTTATTTTCGGATAGATTGTCGGTTCAATATGGTCAGAAATGGCTTTGGCAATATCCCTTACGGTGTCCTTCCCTATGTTTTGTCCAAGAATGGTACCATTGTCTTTTATACCAAAATAAAGCATACCTTTGCTATGCTTATTGAGAATTGAGGCAATAGAAATAACCGCCTCTTTAAGTTCTGAAGTTGACTTTTTCAACTCTAATTTTTCTGATTCTTTGAATTTCATTGTTTTATTTTTTTGAGTACATTCCAAAACTCCGGAAACGAAATATTTACGCATTCTCTATTTAAAATTTCCGTGTTTCCTTCTGCGACGAGGGAGGCAACAGCCAACGACATTGCTATCCGGTGGTCTTTATAAGAATCAACCCTTACACCATTTAGTTTTGTAGGACCTTTTACTATCAAGCCATCTTCAAGTTCGGAAATTTCTGCACCCATTTTTTTTAATTCCGACACGATGGCTTTCAAACGGTCGGTTTCTTTTACTCTTAATTCTTTTGCGCCTGTGATTTTAGTAATTCCTTCCGACTGCGTCGCAGCCACAGCAATAATCGGTATCTCGTCAATTAAAAGCGGTATTTCACCTCGTTCAATGTTTGTTGATTTCAATTCGGATGATTTTACAACTATATCGGCAATCAACTCGTCTGCAATTTCTCTTTTATTTTCAATTTCAATTTTCGCACCCATTCTTTTTAAGACATCAATTATTCCTGTCCTCGTCGGATTTATCCCGACATTTTTAATTTTTAACTCTGAACCCTTGACTATCGCTGTTGCAACCATAAAAAATGCCGCCGAAGAAATGTCGCCGGGGATAAAAACATCCGAGGGATGAAGTTTTGCAATACCTTTTATTGAAACTGTATTTTTATTAAACTCTATCTTTGCACCAAAACTTTTCAGCATCCTTTCCATATGATCACGGGATTTTTCCGGCTCGGTAAAACTTGTAATACCGTCGGCATAAAGTCCGGCGAATAAAACACAGGATTTCACCTGCGCGGAAGATATTTTTGAATCGTAATTTATCGGCTTTAAGTTACCGCCTTCAATTTCAATCGGCAAATAGCCGTTGTTAGATTTTATTTTTGCACCCATTTTTTCAAGCGGTTCAATGATTCTTTTCATCGGTCTTTTTGAAAGCGATTCGTCGCCTATAATTTTAGTTGCAAAATTTTGTCCTGCTAAAATTCCCGATAAAAGCCGGACAGTCGTCCCGGAATTACCCGCATCCAAAACACCGGAAGGTTTTTTTAATTTCAAACCATTTCCTTTAACAATAATTTCGCCGTCTTTTTCTGCAATATCTACGCCGAGTTTTTTAAGACAATTCATTGTAGAAATGCAGTCCTCCGCTTTTAAGAAATTTTTTATACGGGAAGTGCCTTCTGCAACTGCGGAAATCATCAATGCCCGATGTGATATTGATTTGTCCGGTGCTATTTCTATTTCACCTTTTATGAACATAGTAATCTCTTTTCTCTTTGGCTTTTCTGAAAATTTTAGCAAGTTCCTCTTTTGTTTTTGCTTTTTCTATTTTTTCCAATTCAAATTTTATTCTTTTTATGGCTTGCCGAACATTTGTTCGGTTATTAAAAATTATATCTGCCCACATTTCAGGATCAGATGAAGCAATCCTCGTAGTATCTTTAAAACCATTTCCGACAAATTCAAAATTATCCGCCAAATTTACCAGGGCGAATGCGATGGCGTGCGGCAGATGACTCGTCATAGCAAGAATTTTGTCGTGGCGGACAGGAGACATAATTTTTACTTTTGCTTGCATTTTTTTCCAAAGTTTTTTTACTATATCCAAAGATTTCTTATCGGTTTTATTAGTCGGCGTAAGAACGACAACTGCATTTTCAAAAAGTTCTTTGGATGCATATTTCACCGATGTTTTTTCCGAACCGGCAATGGGGTGCCCGCCAATAAAGGCAGGAGATTGAGAGATTGAGAGATTGAGAGATTGAGTAAAAAACTTTTCTACTTCTGAAACGATAGGTTGTTTAACACTGCCGACATCTGTAATAATTGTGTCTTTCTTGCAATACGGGAGAATATTTTTTACTGTTTCCGCAATAAGTCCGACGGGAAGACAGACAAAAACAATATCCGCATCCTTAACACCTCTTTTTATATCGGTAGTGATTTCATCAACAGCACCAATTTTTTTGGCAAGTTTAAGCCGTTTAAGATTTCTTCCTATACCAATAATCTTAACTTTCGACTTCTCCAACGGGGACTTCCTTCGGTCGCGACTTCCGACTTCCGACTTAATTGCCAGTCCTATTGACCCGCCTATAAGCCCAACACCTATTATCGCAATTTTCATAGTTTTCTTCCAACTGCTTCCGCAACCGCTTTTAGTTCATTCATCATTTTATCAAATTGTGGCGGTAAAAGTGATTGCGGACCGTCGGAAAACGCTTTTTCCGGACATGGATGAACTTCAATTAAAAGACCATCGGCACCAGCAGCAACAGATGCCTTGCACATCGCTGGAATATATTCGCGGACACCGACACCATGTGAAGGGTCTACAAAAACCGGAAGATGAGAAAGTTTTTTGATAACAGGCACTGCATTCAAATCAAGCGTGAATCTCGTTGCCGTCTCAAAAGTCCGTATTCCCCTCTCACACAAAATAACATTGTAATTTCCCTGCGCCATAATGTATTCCGCTGACATTAAAAATTCTTCAATTGTCGCCGAAAGACCACGTTTAAGTAAAACGGGTTTTTTTGTTTTTCCCGCCTCTTTCAGCAAATCAAAATTCTGCATGTTTCTGGCGCCTATCTGCACAATGTCAGCATACCGTGCAACAAGCGAAACTTGGTTTACATTCATCGCCTCGGTAATAACGGGAAGTTCCGTCATTTTCTTAACCTCAGCAAGATATTTTAAGCCCTTTTCTCCCAACCCCTGAAAAGCATAGGGGGATGTCCTTGGCTTGAAGGCGCCGCCGCGTATCATTTTTGCACCTGAAATTTTTATTTTTTTTGCAATTTCAAGAAGCAGTTCCTTTGTTTCAACAGAGCAAGGACCCGCCGCAATAATCACATCGGTGCCGCCTATTTTCAAACCATCCACTTCTATAATAGTATTTTCTTTTTTGAACTCACGGCTTACCAGTTTATAAGGTTTTGAAATGGGCGTAATAAAAGCAACAACATCCATCGCCTCAAAAATGTCCCTTTTCAAAATAGCGTTTTGTCCGATAACACCTATAACAACAACCTCTTTTCCTTTTGATAAATGCGGAGTGAAACCTAATTCTTTAATTTTTTTGCAGATTAAATCTACATCTTTTTTTGCCGCATTCGGCTTTAATGTTAAAATCATATTGTTTTTGTAACCTCCTTGATAAATTTTCTATTTTCCGTCGGAGTTCCTATTGTAACCCTTACAAATTTTTTTAATCCGTATTCATCCATTGCCCTTACTATAACACCTTTTCTTAAAAGTTTTTCAAAAATAATTTGTCCGTCCTGCCCAACATTTATTAAAATAAAATTTGCGACGGACGGAATATATTCCAACCCCATTTTTTCAAGTTCTTCATATAGATATTTTTTTTCGTGTGAAACTAATTCTTTGGATTTTTTAATATGCTGATGGTCATCCAAAGCAGCAATTGCGCCTGATTGGGCAATTGATGAAACATTAAACGGTGGTCTTATTCTTTCAATATATGAAATAATTTCCGATGAGGCAACACCGTATCCGATTCTTAAGCCCGCGAGCCCGTATATTTTTGAAAATGTTCTTGAAAACATTACATTAAGTCCTTTTTTGAGATAATCAAGCCCAAGCGGATAATCTTTTTCATCAACATATTCGGTGTACGCCTCGTCAATGAAAGTGAGTGGCAAGTAGCGAGTAGCGAGTAGTTTAGAAAAATAATTTTCAAATTCTTTTTTCGTATTACATGTGCCTGTCGGATTATTCGGATTGGCAATGAATATTATTTTTGTTTTCTTGGTCACAGCATCTGCCATCGCATTCAAATCATGCTTGTAATTTTTCATCGGAACTTCAATGACCTTGCAGCCCATTAAATCACCCGCCATTTTATATCTGATAAATGCATGCTCGGATACGATTATCTCATCTTCCGGATTTAGAAATGTTTTTCCAATAAGCTCTATTATTTCGTCGGTGCCGTTTCCGAAAATAATTTGATTTTCACCGACTCCATAAATTGCGGCAATTTTTTTTCGCAACTCAAAGCAATATCCGTCGGGATAAATATTAATTTTATTTAACACTTTTTTTATGGAAGATACCGCCTTTTGAGAAGGTCCCAACGGATTTTCGTTTGATGCAAGTTTAACAACCTCTTTGAGATTGAACTCCCGCTTAACATCATCAATCGGTTTTCCAGGAATATATGGCTGAAAATTCAAAATATTTTTTCTGACAAGGTTTTTCATATTCATCTTTGTCCTCACCAAAACCGAACAAATGTTCGGTTTTTTTTGTTTCAACAATTATCAATTCATCGTCGGAAGTATTATGTATCTATCCCACAGCCGAACAAATGTTCGGGCAATTCACCGAACATTTGTTCGGTATTATTTCAGTATCATATTTACAATTCTATCCAACCGAAATATGCGATGTTCTTTTCTTAAAATATTTTCTTGCTAAAAATAAAGTATCAACAACAGGATTTTTTATTCAACACAAATCCCTATTGAGGACCGTCCCCAATTCCCGCCAATTCCCTCCATCCCCATTATTTTTATTTTAACAACCGTTCCCAATTACTTAATAATTATTCCTAAAATTTGGAGTAAAGAACCACCAATTAAAAAAATAAAACCCTTTTTACCCTTTTCAGTGTCTTTTTTGCGATTTTTAATATATAGTTCTTTATATTCTATTAAAACTTTGACATCTGTAACAGTGACTGGCAATGTTTTATGGGTAATAGATGATGTCATATGTGATGTTGAGGGTTCCACTGGTAGTTTTGAAAGCAACTCCAATTCCTCCTTTGGAATAAAAATTTTAGGAAGCAGTATTAAAGCACCAATTAAAGTTCCAATTATGCCTATAATTGATAAAATTGTTCCAATAATTAAACTCATAAATTATTTACTTACTTTCCCCCTGTTTCTTTTTCTTTTCTGAACGAGTGACCTTCCCCTGTTTAGTGGACTCTTTATTTAGTTAAAAAGAACCTTTGTTCGAATTCAAAAGGACTCATATAACCCAGAGACGAATGCGCCCTTTTCCGGTTGTAATACATCTCAACGTATTCGAATATCACGCG
>JACRDL010000109.1 GCA_016218625.1 Elusimicrobiota bacterium | reverse complement strand
ACTTATAACTTTTAGAACTCCGGAATCATTAAAATTTGATGAAACAAAATCGGTCTATCTCCCCTACACCGTCTTTCTCTCTCTCGGAATGCTCATTCACTGGTTAATAACAAGATAAGCCACAGAATGTCACAGAATTTCACTGAATCTTTTTCTGTGTCTCTTCTGTGTAATTCTGTGGCGCTTTTTAAATTCCGATGCTGTAAAATAAAAAAATCAAACAATTATGATTAAAATCGGAAACAAGGAAATTCCGTCAAATATAATAATGGCGCCTATGTCGGGTTGTACCGACCTTGCATTCAGAACAACGGTACGTAAATACGGTGCAAGTGTCTGTTTTTTTGAAATGGTTGATGCGACATCTCTCATTATGAAAAGCACAAAAACTTTCCGGATGCTTAAAACAACCTCAAAAGACAGACCGATAGCCGCACAACTAATCGGCAGTAATCCAATACAGATGTTAGACGCCGCCCATATACTTCTGGACACCGTATCTGAAATTATGTTTCTGGATATCAACAGTGCATGCCCTGTCCGGAAAGTTCTGAAAAAGAAATCGGGCGCTTATTTAATGAAGTCACCGGATACATTGATTAAAATAGCTGAAACATTGTCAAACAAACTTAAACTTCCAGTAACTGTAAAAATACGAACCGGTTATGATAAAAATGATTTATCCGACCTTACAGATTTAGCAAGACGGCTTGAAGATACGGGAATATCGGCTATTTTCATACACGGCAGAACCTGCAAACAGATGTATTCCGGCGAAATAGATTACACGAGCATTCGGGAAGTAAAGAGCGCGGTGTCAATACCGGTTTTCGGAAGCGGTAATATTTTCAGCCCTGAACTTGCAAAAAAAATGTTTGATGAAACCGGCTGCGACGGAATTACGGTTGCAAGAGGTGCACTCGGCACGCCGTGGATATTCAAAGATATTGAAAGTTATTTAAAAACAGGAAAATTCATAAAACCAAAAAATATTACGGATAAAAAGAGGATTGCACTGACGGAACATATAAAATATATTAAAAAGTACAGGGAGCGTTCTTCAGAAGGAAATGTAGGATTTATGAAAAAGATTGTGATGTGGTATACAAAAGGTTTTCCGGATGCAAGTAGTATACGCAATAAAATCTGCAAAATAAAAAACTACGGTCAACTATCGGATTTTATAAAGAGCATATAGCGGCATAGACGATGTGCCGAGTTTAATCATACAATTGTTAAATTAGAATATGATTTGTTTGGTCATAAGATTTGCCGGTTAATAAAAGATATTGTGGCAAATTTATTTCAAAATGATTACTGTCAAATTCGTTGAAAGATGGAGAAATTAAACTTACAACACCCGAATCGTTGTAGTTGCTCAATAATTCGGTAACTTTTCAGGTTTCCCCAGTTTTTCAAACTTGGTAATAAAAATAAAAAAATCAAAAAAAACTAGGGATAATATCATGTATTTTTTCAACAGACACTGGTTCTGAACACAGCCATACAACCCGGCAAGGGTCTTTGTTAACGCCGGTATTTAATTTTCAAAGGAGCGTTATTTTTTACTTGACTCTTTATATGATGTCTCTATTGTCGGATCTGATGTGTTTTTATAATTAATCCGATTACTAATATTAAAAAACAAATAACCTGACTTAAATACGGCAACAGATAGCCATAACTTATATAAAAAGTTTTCGTATTAACTAAAGGGACTTCATAGTCAATTATACCAACTTTGCCAATTCCCAAACTTTTTATTACATTTCCATCTGAATCAATAACCATAGAAAATCCTGAAGAAGCAGGGCGAAATAAAAATCTACCTGTTTCAACCGCCCTGAAAAGCATCATACAGGCATGCTGAATATGCTGTGTTTTACCCCAGTTAAGAGCATCCATCGTCGGAGCGATAAGAACTTCAGCACCTTTTTTAGTCAGATTTCTGGCAACATCAACATAGTCAAAATCATAACATATTCCTACTCCAAGAATTCCTATGTCCGTTTTAAAAACAGGATAACCTTTCCCGGGTTCGCCGTCTACGAAAAATTGTATCGGATGATGTTTCTGAAATTTGCCTATGAGATTGCCTTCCGACGAATATATCAGTGCAATATTATTAAAAAGTTTTTTTGCCTTGGGTGTGAATTCCATACATCCGAAAATAAAATATGAATTAATTTTTTCTATAAAATTTATTATTCTCTTTTCTAATTGAGGATTTTGTAACGGCGAATCGCTGAGTGAATATTCGGGAAAAACGACTATAGAATTTTTCTTGACAGGTGTGTTCAATGTTAATGCTATGCCTTTTTCAAAATCATCCTCAACCTGAACTCCATATAATTGGACTTTGTGAAGCGTATTAAAACTATTTTTTTGGTGGGTTGCATAAAAAGAAAATAAACTAATAACTACCAAAATCAACAGAGATGTCAATCGTGTTTTTAATGCTTTATATTTGAAAAAAATTATGAAAATTACAGTTATACCTACAATGATAAAAGAAATCCCGTAAACACCGATGTATTTGGCGAGAGATAAAAAATATTGATTGTTATGCTGAGAATATCCGAGTGACAGCCATCCGAATTTAAGCCGCCATTGTTCTGCTTTGAAAAATTCAACTGCCATCCAAATAAAAGGCGCGGTTATGAGAGCGAATTGATAATTATAAAATTTTTGTATCGTTCCGAAGAGCATCGCAAAAATTCCCCAGAAAACAGCCATTATACAGAAAAACGTGAGTGAAAATGTTTTGAATAAAGACCAAAGCCAGAATAAGGAAATAGTATAAGAAATAAATCCAGCAATCAGACCTAAACGAAGAGAAAGAACAATTGATTTGTTTTCCAAAATAATCAATAACGGAATCAATGAGAAAAAAACGAGGAAAGAAAAGTTATACGGCGGCATTGATAACATAAATAAAACACATCCCATGAGTATTGCCAAAAATTCTTTTAATGTGAAACCAAAATCAAAAAACTTCTTTAAAAATACAGAAAATACGGGGACGGTTCTGGTTTCACTCATAACTTTACCGACTTTTTACCATTTTTAATATGATCACATTCCGATGGAATGTGGAGTTATCGGTCAAAATTTCAATTGCAACATTTATTGCAATTAACAAGCATTATGATTTTACAATTTTCTTATTGGATTTTTAATTTTCTGCGCAGTTAATAAATTCTTTTACTTCGCAAATTTTACTATTAACTTTCTGTCAAAAATATTCGCTATTTTTTCAAGTGTGCCGATAGTGACATTGTTGTCAGGATTTTCTATCTTGGATATGGTCTGTTGTGTGGTGTGCAATTTTTTTGCAAGTTCTTTCTGCGATAAGCGATGCCGCTCTCTCAATTCCGTAATCTGTAACGCAACTACCGCACTCACATGCTCCTTGTCATATGCGGATTTAATCCCGGGGTTTTTTAATAATTCTTTTTTTACGCTGTCAAATGATACTGCACCTCTCATTTTTCTCCACCTCCGTTTCGTTTAATAAAATCATTCCTATAATTTATTGCTTTTTCTATTTCTGATTCAGGTATATTTCTCGTTTTTTTCAAAAATCCGTTTGTCAATATAACGCTACTACCCCAGAAAAAATACAAGATACGAATCTCCATCTTTCCAAAAGACAACCGTAATTCATAAATCTTGTCTTTCAATTTATCGCATGCGGGCGTTTTAACGTTGGTCCATATTCCTGAAGCAGCGAAATCCATTTTACAATTTTACCTTGTACTACTTCCGGTAAATTTACAATAAAATCTTTTACAGGTATATCACCGCGTTGAGTTTGATAAAAATAATATTTATACATTTGCCGGTGCCAACACAATTATACACATTATAATGTGTATTGTCAAGTACTTTTTTCAAATTTTACATATTTATTGCACGAATCCATACTATTATACTACTATTTTTTTATATGATTTTCAACCAATTTTCCCGGTTATGTCATTTAAGAATTAAAAGTGCACACTTTTTAAAGGATTTAAGAATTAAAACTGCACACCTGATTTTTAGGGATTTTGAATTATTTTTTAATATATACCCTGAATGATTTGCCTCGCAAATCATTCAGGCACGCATAGTCCCCTTTTTAAGGGGACGACCCCGATGTATATCGGGGATGCGTAAAGTGGTTTATTTACTGCTATAATCTAAAACCAAATCAGATTCTGGTGTAATAACAAACTTATTGATGTTCAAAAACTTAAAAATGATGTTTTCAAAAGTGTGCACTTTTAATCTTTAAAGTGTGCAGTTTTAATTTTTAGATAACACCAATTTTCCCGGTTATACGAACTATAAAAACAAATGCTGCAAAAAAATTAAGCGACATTAACATCGAAAATTATTTCGGTTTTGTAGCCGGTTCTTGTTTTGACTATTTTTACGGCACCGGTTGCCGCACCGTATTTTACCGATTTTATGTCATTAATAATATTGTGACGGCGGCCAAGTTCCTCGCCGGTAAGTTTTGCATGAACTTTATTCTTCGTAAGCGACATAACATTGACACTGCATAATAATATTTTTCTTACCAAATAATAATGCATCAACTCTTTAAGATATGCCATGAGCAAACTCTCTGTATTGTTTGCGGTTACCGTTATTTTTATCGGTTTCTTTTTCTTCTCGCTATCGGGTTTGGCAATAAGAGAATACATTTTAAAGGCAGCATTCTCAAACAAGTTCTTCAGGTTTTTTCCGAAAATGACCGTTTCTAAACAAGATGCGTCATTTATTGCTTTATGCTTATTTCTCATATTTATTTAATCGTTTCGTTATATTAAACAAAAAATGCCGCTAATGGGATTTGAACCCATGATCTCCGCCTTGAGAGGGCAGCGTCCTGAACCAAGCTAGACGATAGCGGCATGAGCAAAGCTCATTATATTTTACTTTCTATGGTTTTTACTTCCTGATGCTCAACAGATAAAAGTTTATCTTCAAATTTTTCCAGTTTTTTTGATGTCTCGTCAAACTTACCCGCGGCTTTTGAAATATGCCCGCCGAGTGTTTCAAAATCCTCTTTGAATTTTCCGAAATCACCCGTCAAACGAGAAAGCGTTTCCATTATGTTTCGTGCACTCTCCTCAATTTTCATTCCGCGAAGTCCCAGAACAATTGCTTGTAAATAAGCGTAAAAAGAATTGGGAGACACGGGAATAACCCGTTTATTAAGGGCATAACTTGAAATTGAGTCATCGGCGGCGTTTTCATCTTTTATTATTGTTTCATAATAAACATTTTCAGCCGGAATATACATTAACGCAAAATCAAAAGTTCCCTCGTCCGGTAAAATATATTTTGAGGAAATGGCATCAATATGTTTTTTTACATCGCCTACAAATTTTTTCCGCGCCTGATTTTTTTCTTTTTCTTCGCCTGCTTCAATCATTTTTTTGAAATTTTCAAGCGGGAATTTTGAATCAACAGGAACAAGTCCTTGTCCAAGATGAATGATGGCATCTACCTTTTCACCCGACTTAAAAGCATATTGAAGCGTATAAAATTTAGTCGGTAAAATCTGTGAAAGCAAATCGCCGAGAAAAAATTCGCCGATATTTCCGCGCAGTTTTGGTGCTCTCAAAATCTCCTGCAAAGATGCTATATCCTGCCCGACCTCAAAAACCCGCTTTGTCGCCTCGGATAACTGTCCTATACTGAGGTTGACATCACCGACAACTTTTGCTGCGTTATCAAGCCGTTCACCGACGCTTTTTTGCGAGTTTAACAGTTGTGCAGCGACTGATGAAAGTTGAGTGTTGACCTGCGAGGTCAAGGTCGCTATCTGCTGGTTGATGAGCCCTGTATTTCCGTTAAGCGTTTCACTGACCTGTTTTCTTAAAGCATCTATCTGTTGCTGCATAATCAACACCGACTGTGAATCCTGCGCAGTTGCCGGCATTTTTTTTATAATAAAAAACACAAGAGCCAAAATTATTACTGCTGCAACTATCAGAATTATTTGCGTCATAGTTTGATTATACAAAAATCTTAAAAAATTGCAATAAAAAAATCCCCCTAAAGGGACTCCCTTTGGTCGCTTACCTGTCTTGTAGTCGCAAAGTGAAACTTTGCTTTTTTTTATGTAAGGATTTTTAATCTGTCATTGCGAGGCGTATAGGGACGAACTTGTTCGCCCATTAACGAAGCAATTTCAAAACTTTTTCCAGTTTAATTGAGGACCGTCCCCAATTCCCCCAATTCAATTTCCACCAGCAAGTTTTTTGTAAGTCTCAAATGCTGGTTTGGGAGTATAGTCCGCTTTCATTAAACCATACTGGAGTTCTGGAGCGGAGTCTCTCAGATTATACCAGAATATGACCTCTATGAAGTTTAATTCAATATCATTTTTCACTAATGAATAAACTTGTTCGAGGAATTCGGCCTGTTTGCTCTCAGAGACGAACCCCGTTCTATCGCCAGTATATGTATCATTTGCCAGCCAGCCTAGTTCTCCGAACCATAATTTTTTATTAGCGTGACCAAAGCTATTAAAAAGGCGTTTAAATTCGAGCATTTCTTCCTTGAAAGTAACAGCTTTTGTTTGTCCGTTTTCAAGTATTATGTCTCTTTTTTCATCAGGGCCTTTTGGCAATCTGTATGGATCCATACCAATAATATCAAAATTTTCTTCATTTCTAATTCTAATATCGTCTAATACCTTGTATGTATATTCCATGTATGGATAATAATTTGTTGACTTTGAAACTTCATATCCTTGCGCGTCAAAAACAGGCCCCACCGTACCGAGTATAACTTTGGCGTCTTTGTCAATCTCTTTTATTGTTTTATATGCGGTACTCAGGAGTACGACATACTCCGTCGGGCTTGGAGTTGGATCCCACCAATCGTTTGGCTCGTTACCAATAATCCAGTATTTTATTTTGTCTTTATATCGTGAGACAACTTTTTGCACATAGGTTATATACTGCGATTTGTATTCCGGGAATTTCGGGGAACTGGTATTGAGATCAACAGTTTCAGGGTTTATAGCTGCGGAGGCATACTTTGGAGTGCCAAACAACGCAGCAGCAATTCCAAATCCACTTTCTGATAGTGCATTAACCTGTCTATCAGTTTCCGAAAAGTTAAACACCCCTTCTTTTGCTTCAATATTATTCCATATAATATCTAACCTTATCCACTTCGGTTTTAACTCGTTCAATTTCACCACATCTGTAGAGGTTATGTAATCAGTGGGCGAAAGCCAAACTTGTGGACCCATGCCGAAAAGCGAAGGTGCAGGAATTACAAGCGAGGTTCTCGTGGAAGCAACATTGGAGTAATCAGAATCGCCGGCACTGTTATAGGCTCGCAGTCTATACCAGTATGTCGTAGCGGCAGTTAGTCCGGTGTCATTATAATTTTTTTGTGTAACTGTTATTATCTGCGTGAAGTTTGTCGCGTTAGTGCTTCTCTCAATTTTAAATCCATTTAGCGATAAGTTATTAGCATTATGTTGCCAGGATAAATTTATCTGAGCCGAAGAAATAACGACCGCGGTAAGGTCTGTTGGCGCCGGAATCTCCGTTGGTTCTGGTGCCGATACTTTTTTCTCGCTCACTTTCTCATCCAACTTTTTTATTTTTTCTTTAACGGCACCGGTCATTCCGAACCGCAAACCTGCTGCATAAAGTATTGTAGCTAATACGACAACAAAACTTAACACAAATATCTTTTTCATTTGACTCGCCTCCTAAAACTTCGTGGTAGCCGCAACATTTATGTTGCGTGTTATTATCCGCAGGTTAAAACCTGCGACTACCAATTCACTTTCCGAAATAATAATTTATACTGAAATTAACTACATACTCCAACCCATTGACACTTTCGGAAGTATCTTTGTCTTTGAGTGATACAAATGCAGGACCTAAATCTAATTGAACCGAAAAACTTTTCGCAAAAAAATACTCGCCGCCGATAAAAACTTCGCCCGCAATTCCGGTGCCTTTACTATCATCTCCCTTGAATGTTACAAAATCCGCTTCCAATCCCGCAAAAGGAATGAGTTTTTTTTCGGGGCTAAAATACCAATACCCTCTTAACCCGCCGACGAAAATATCCTTTTCAATCTGACCTTTCAACTCAAGAGATATTTTATCGGATAAAAAATACCGTGTTCCGAGCCCCGGATAATTCACCCCAATACCAAAATCACTTTTGGCAACTTCTCCGTAGAGACCGGAAGTCGTAAGTGGTAAGTAGTAAGCGGTAAGCAAACAAAACAAAACCAACTTCAATACAAATTTTCTGCTCATCTCAATCACCTCTCGTTTATACTCTCTATAAAATAAAAAAGCAGAGCTTCGCCCTGCCGCTATAATTGAACTATTGAACCAACGAACTATTGAACGCCTTTCTGTTTCTACCCCCCCCCCGAAAATTTCCGGGTTATTGACAGGAGATTGGGATTGCCACGGCTTCGCCTCGCAATGACATCAGAAAAAAATATGTTTTTCATTTCAATATGTTTATACATAATTATTTTCATTCTGTCAAGTGCTTTTTTTATTAGGTGAATTCAACCATTAAGTGCAACAGTGCGAATTGAAAACCTCGTTTGGAGTAGAGAACCCGAGACATTTTCTCGGTCTGTTGTTGAGCCAAGATTCGACCTTTGAAATATCAGCATCAGAAATAATATCAAAATTAGT
>JACRDL010000108.1 GCA_016218625.1 Elusimicrobiota bacterium | reverse complement strand
TCCATATTCACTTTTTACTTGACTCCTAATAGGGAATCTCCTATAAAAAATTGGTTCTGTAATTCAGCCACAGAATTTCACAGAATTACACTGAAATTATTTTTTTCTGTGTCTATCTGTGTCCATCTGTGGCTTGTTTTTACTCGTGGTTTATTTTTACAACACTTTTGCGAGAAAAAGCACTTCACCAGCAGATACGGGTTTGCCTGTTGTTGCAAGTATTTTTAAGATTTTATAATTCGCATCTGCTTTTATTTCATTCATAACTTTCATTGCCTCAATTATGCAAAGAGTTGCACCTTCATCAACGGTATCACCGACATTGACAAAGGGCGACATTCCATGTTTGCTTGCAGAATAAAAAGTCCCGGACAACGGCGATTTTATGCTTGCAACCGCAAGCATTTCGGCTTTGTAAATTTCCTCTTCTTTTTTTTGAACCTGTTTTACGGAAAAAAGTGGTTTCTCGCTTTTCCGCTTTATGTGAATTTTTGTATCGTCGGAATCAAATTCCAGTTCGGAAAGTCCCTCCGCTTTCATAAACTCAAAGGCAGTTAGAATTTCAGGAATCTCTTTTACCCCGTTAGAACCAGGAAGTTGTTCGTTTCTAATGGGGTTTATTTTTTTGCCATTTCGCGCGTTGCCTGTTTTTTCGAGAGGTTGATTCTGCCCTGCTTGTCTATTTCCATTACCTTCACCCATATTTCATCACCCAGTGATACGACATCTTCAACTTTTTCAACCCGTTTTTCATCCAACTGTGAAATGTGAACAAGTCCGTCTTTGCCGGGAATAATTTCTACGAAAGCCCCGAAATTTGTAATTGATACAACTTTCCCTTTGTAGAGTTTTCCTACCTCTGCATCGGCGGTAAGATATTCTATCATCTGTTTCGCAAGGTTCAGGGATTTGTCGTTTTCAGCGGATATAAAAATCCTGCCGTCGTCTTCGACATCCACATCAGCGCCGGTTTCCTGAATTATTTTTCTTATTGTTTTTCCGCCGGCGCCAATTACATCTTTTATTTTTGATATATTCACCGTCAGAGTAATCATCTTCGGCGCATATTCGGAAAGTTCGTTTCTCGGCGCAGATATTGCTTTATCCATAATGTCAAGAATTTTCAGCCGCGCCTTTTTTGCTGCCTCCAGCGTTTCTTCAATCATTTTTATATCAATAGAATCAATTTTTATGTCCATCTGTATTCCGGTAATTCCTTTTCTGGTGCCCGCAACCTTTAAGTCCATATCGCCGAAATGGTCTTCAAGTCCCTGAATGTCGGTCAGTACAACATGTTTTTCGCCGGCAGTTATAAGTCCCATTGCGATTCCTGCAACCGCAGATTTTATCGGAATTCCGGCATCCATTAAAGCCAATGAACCGCCACAGACGGTTGCCATAGAGGATGAGCCGTTTGACTCTAAAATATCGGAGACAATTCTTATAGCATATGGAAATGTTTCTTCCGGCGGCAGAACCTTTTCAAGCGATTTTTCGGCAAGTATTCCGTGACCGATTTCTCTTCTTCCGGGTCCCCTTTCAGGTTTTACTTCTCCGACCGCAAACGACGGAAAGTTGTAGTGAAGCATAAATCTTTTTTTATATTCTCCGATTAGTTCGTCCATTATTTGCATATCTTGGGGAGTACCGAGCGTTGCGGTAGCCAGTGCCTGTGTCTGTCCTCTAGTAAAAATTGCAGAGCCGTGTGTTCT
Organism: Elusimicrobiota bacterium; assembly: GCA_016218625.1. Lineage (GTDB taxonomy): Bacteria > Elusimicrobiota > UBA8919 > UBA8919 > UBA8919 > UBA8919. The sequence continues at coordinate 5,321 of JACRDL010000108.1, read as the reverse complement.
CGGAAGTACGCCAAGTTTGCAATCAATAGGTCTTATTTCATCCGGCAATCTTGCGTCGGAACGCACCCCCTGATTTACTATCATATTTCTCGTGGCATGCTGCATCAAATCCTCAACGATTTTTTCAACATCGTTTTCCTTTTCGGGAAATTTTGTTTTCAGTTCCATTTTTATTTCAGCAAATTTTTGCTCCCGCTCCTTTTTCTCGTGAATCCGAACGGACGCCTCAATTTTTTCCTTATAATCTTTGGTGATATCCGATTTTATTGTTTCATCAATTTTTGGGATCTCAAAAGCCGGTTTATTTTTACCTTCGGCAAACTCTTTTTGGCATTTTAACAATTCCGGAATATATTTCAAACCGAAGTTGATAGCGGAGATTATCGTAGGTTCGTCTATTTCGTCGGGTCCGCCCTCCATCATAACAATACCTTTTTCAGTCGCAGAAATTATGATGTCTATATCGGATGTTTCCCTTTGGGTATAGGTCGGATTTATTACGAATTCGCTGCCTATTCGTCCCACTCTTACTGCTGCAACCGGTGTCGTAAATGGAGCATTAGATTGCAACAACGATGCCGAGACACCGATAACGGATAAAACATCGGAGTCATTTTCAACATCGGATGAAAGAAGGGTAATGCCTACCTGCGTATCATAGTAATATCCGTCAGGAAAAAGCGGTCTGATAGTTCTGTCAACAATCCGGGATGTAAGTATTTCTTTTTCGCGCGGTCTTCCTTCTCTTTTGAAAAACCCGCCCGGAATTTTTCCCGCCGCATATGTTCTCTCTCTGTAATCAACCGTTAGAGGAAGAAAGTCCACTCCCTCTCTCGGCGATGTAGAAGTGTTTACTGTTGCCAAAACCACCGTGTCGCCGTACTGAACTGTCACTGCGCCCTGTGACTGTTTTGCAATTTCGCCCGTTTTCAAAGTAAGCGTTTTACCGCCAATCTCAATTTTAATTTCTTTCATGTAACAAATTACTCCTTTATTTCCGCAAGTCCAATTTTTCTATAATTGCCGAATAACTTTTTTGGTCAGTTTTTTTCAGATAACTTAAAAGTTGCCGTCTTTTGCTGACCAGCATCAAAAGTCCTCTGCGAGAGGCATGGTCTTTCGGATATTTTTTGAAGTGCTCCTCGGTAAGATGGTTTATTCTTTCCGTCATAATGGCAATCTGAACATTCGGCGATCCAGTGTCGGTCGGGTGAATCTTGTTTTCTTCCAAAATTTTCTTTTTTTCTGATTTTGTAATCATTATTGTTCCCCCCCTTTTGTTCTAATTTTTAATTTTACATTTTTAATTTTTAATTGTCAATAGTGGGGTGAGTGACGGGACTCGAACCCGCAGCCTCCTGGGCCACAGCCAAGCGCTCTAACCGTTGAGCTACACCCACCATCGTCCCTGGCCTGATTCGAACAGGCGACCCTCTGCTTAGCTTACCACTCCAAATTACTTTGGCTCCCATGCTTAATTGGAATTGTGGTCTGGACTATGTCTTCACCGTTTCAGGTGTGCGGCGTATAGTCTCTGAGGACTCGCTTTCAATAACGAGATATGAATTTGCCCACCTAACCTTTTTGTTCTGATTGTTAGAAGGTTTTTCAAAGCGAATTACTTTCGGACAATTTTTTGTATTGGGTACATAAAGAACCGTTTCTTTTTCCGGACAATAAATGGCATAATATTCAAAATCGCCATTATTGTATTTTCTTGTGTGGGTTCCATGTTTGTCTGCCCAACTTGTCCTGAATTTGACATCTACCACGACGTTGCTTTTTAACTTGGCGAACTTAACCTGAATCTTAATTGACTCGCCATTTTTTAGAACTACAACCAAATCGTAGGGTTGATGTTCTGATAACGGCAGACATGGCGCATATCCTTTTACAACAAGGTCAGCAATAACTTTTGCTAAACCTATATCCGCTTTAAATTTCGTGTGGTGCAAATTCACCTCCTTATTGAAAGATTGCCTGCAAATTATCCGTTAAAATTTTACGGATTTCCTTGCATACAGCCGCGTCCACTTTATGTGTTTCATTTCCACATAATGGCTCATCTACTGATGGCAGATGCTCTATCCATCTGAGCTACAGGGACATGCATTTGTTTATTTTAACAAAAAAAAATTGGTTTGTCAACAAAGGAGAGAATTTCTTCCTTGCTTGCTGTCTCATCATAATGGTCGGGGTGACTGGACTTGAACCAGCGGCCTCTTGCTCCCAAAGCAAGCGCTCTAGCCAACTGAGCTACACCCCGGATAACTACAATTAGAAATTATAAATTAAAAATGAAAAATTGTCAATCAGTAAATTCCCAGTTTTTCTAAATCGTTGAAAGAACCCTTGCTAATGCTGTTCACTATTCTTTCCAATTTCTCTTTTTCAAGAGGCGTGCATTGAAATTGAATACCGGCGAGCCATTTTTGCTCGGCGGGTATTTCTCTTGAGAATGTACTTTTCCCCGAAAACATAAATTTATATCTGTCTTTTACTTCAAATTTGAAATTGTAAAGGTGGTCTTTTTCTATGGGTTTGTCGCCTTTGAATAACGCGCCTCCGGCGCTTAAATCCAGAAACCGTCCACGAGTAATAAGTTCGTTTGTTGCCGGTTCATAAACCTCCGCGAGTATTAAAATTGTTACGCGGATATTTTTTCTCTGAATCATTTTAATAAACCTCCGTCATGCTTTGAGATAATATTTTTTTTGCTTCGGTAAATGCAAGTGCCCGATGACTTACTTTATTTTTTTGTGCGGTTGTAAGTTGTGCAAAAGTTTTTTTTAATTTTGGATAATAGAAAACTGGGTCATAACCGAAACCGCTTGAACCTTTCGGCTCCGTTGCAAGATAGCCCGAAACGACACCGTCAACAGTTTTTAATTTACCGTCGGAAAAAATTATTGCTACAACAGTTCTGAATTTTGCTTTTCGTTTTTTATACGGAACATTTAATAAAAGTTTAAGTAGTTTTTTATTATTGTCGGAATAAGTGCAATTTTTTCCTGCAAATCTTGCTGAATAAACTCCGGGTCTGCCTCCAAGTGCCTTAACTTCAAGTCCGCTGTCGTCGGCGAGCGTTGTTGTTTTTGTAATTTTGAAAATTGCCTTTGCTTTTTTTATTGCATTTTCTTCAAGAGTTTTGCCGTCTTCAACAATTTTCGGAAATCTTTTTAACCCAACAATTTCAAACTTTTTTCCAAGAATTTTCCGTATCTCTTTGATTTTATCTTTATTTTGAGTGGCAAGAGCAATTTTATATTTTTTTAAGGACATTTTTTTGTATTTTTATAATTTCCAAAATTCCTTTTTTAGCATGTCTCAGCATTTTTTCTAAATCATTCTGCGAAAAAGTTGATTCCTCACCTGCTCCCTGAATTTCCACAAATTTTCCTTCGTCGGTCATAACGATATTCATATCAACATCCGCCGCGTTATCTTCTTTTGCGCATAAATCCAAAAGAATTTTTCCGTCAACGATACCTACCGAGACCGCCGCGACATATTTTTTCAAAGGGATTTTTTCTATAAGTCCCTGGTTTTTCATTTTGTTTAACGCATCATTCAACACGATAAAGGCGCCATTTATTGCGGTTGTCCTGGTACCTCCATCCGCCTGAATAACATCACAGTCAATTAGGATTGAGTGTTCTCCCATAGACGGCAAATCCGTTACAGCACGCAAACACCGTCCTATCAAACGCTGAATTTCCTGTGTTCGCCCCGCCGATATTGATCGCTGGCGGGATGTTCTCTGATTTCCCGCTCTCGGAAGAAGCGCATATTCCGCCGAAATCCAGCCGGTGCCCGTATCCTTAAGATGCGGCGGCACAGATTTTTGTATGGTTGCGGCGCACAAAACTTTTGTATTGCCGCACTGAATAAGACAGGAAGCATCCGCAAATTTCTGGTAATTTCTTGTGATTTTTATTTTTCGCAATTCATCAAATTTCCGCCCATCAATTCTCATTTTATTTCCTCTGCATATATTTTCTTGGCAAGTTTGTCCGACCCGTTATCGACGATGTCGTTTAAAAGTTCTATGGGATAAATCCAGTTATTTTTAGTTGCGCGCAATTCGATGGACGAAGTAATTGTTCCCGTTTCTATGTCGACGACACGTAAGTTGATGTTAAGTTTTGCCCTGGGATAAATCGTCCTGCCGTACTGCGTGATGCTTCCGAAAATCATCGCATCAACATTTGCAAGTTTTCCTATCCGCACCGCTGTTTCTATATCGGTAATACCGGTTGCCTGAAATTTTTGTTCGGCAATAATTTTGTCTATGTTTTCTCTCTCAATAATCTGGAATTTACCGTCTTTGGAAAGCCCCGCTATCAGTTTTTCCTGAATGATTTTTGACGGGTTTTGATATTTTTGTTTTTCTTTATCGGTCCGGTCGTCTTTAAATTCCAGGACTGCTATTTTTTTAATGTTTTTCGGCACGATAACTTTAGAGGGTCGCAGCGAATAACTGGCACACCCAACAAAAAAACCGCAAAGAACCCATGTCCAAAACTTAAAATTTCTCGTCATTATACCCCTCCCCCAAAATCTTTTATAATATTTTCTATCTTTTTCTTTTTGTCTTGTGTTTCTTGATGTTTTTGTTTTACCCGGACCACTTCCTCCGGGTCGGCTTTTTCCATAAAATTTTTATTTGATATCTTTGTTTCGTAAGTTTGCAGTTCATGATTTATTTTTACCAGTTGTGCTTCAAGCCGTTTTCTTTCCAATTCAAAATTAATTTTTCCTTCTAAAAGAACAGAAATTTCAACATCGCCTACAATTGCCGAAGCGGAATGTTTTTGCTTTTGAGAACTTTCTGTAAGAGTAATTTTTTCAACTTTCGCAAGCGAGGTTATGTAAAGGCTATTTTCAGAAACAATTTTTTTCATCTCTTTTGAGTTTATTTTAACTACGATATCCACAGTATCCGATAGTTTTATATTCATAACGGAACGGATGTTTCTTATGGCGGTAATTATTTCTATTACTTTTTGAATTTCCTTTTCCGCGGTTTCATTGATTTTTGTTCCGTCAAATTTCGGGTAGTCGGAAACCATAATATTTTTTTTCTGTTCCGTAATGTTCTGAAAAATTTCCTCCGTGATAAACGGCATTATCGGATGGAGAAGTTTTAATATATTTTCAAGAACTTCAAGGTGAATTTTTTGTGTTATCAGTTTCGCTTTTTCATCCGTTCCATAAACCCTGTTAGAAGTATCGTAGCACGATGTGCCACTTCTAACAGGGTAAAGCCGGGTTTTTGAAAACTCAACATACCAGTCGCAGTATTTTGACCAGATAAATTC
>JACRDL010000111.1 GCA_016218625.1 Elusimicrobiota bacterium | reverse complement strand
TGACATTACGGCGCAGGAAAATGTATAATCTGGGCGACCGAAGGGAGTCCCTTCAGGGGCAAGGGAAATATGGCTCTTTCAACCCCGAACCTCTCTAACTCTTAACATGCCAACTTGTCCCATTTTGCCTGAATGCTAACACTGCAAAGAGAAAAACTTAAGAACAATTATAAAAATTTAAACGATTACCTGAAATCTCTGGACTTAAAATTAGTGTTATTTACCGATAACGATTTATACATACCGAGAATGGCACAAATGACGCAGAAGACGAATCAATTTAATTTAACGACGAAAAGGTATACTGAAACGGATATTAAAAAATTTACGACAAGTGACGAGTATAAGGTTTTCGCTTTTGAGACAGTTGATAAATTCGGCAGTTATGGTATAACCGGTCTTTCAATAATAAAAATAAATCCGGCTGAGCAAAAAGCCAATATAGATACTTTCTTACTGAGTTGCAGAATCATAGGTAGAAATTTGGAGTTTGTTTTTCTCAATATTTTGGTAAAATATTTGAAAAAATCCAATATAAGAACTATAACGGCAACTTATGTCAAAACATTAAAAAACGAACAGGTCATGAATTTTTACGAAAATTCGGGATTCAGAGTTACAAACCAAAATAATAAAATAAAAAAATACGAATTATCTGTCAAAAATTACAAACCAAAAAACTTCAATTACACTGAAGTAACATATGGAAAATAAAAATTTAGAACATAAACTAAAAAAGATAATGGCTTTGGTTTTTGAAGTTAATATCTTGAAAATTAATGAAAACGCTTCAACCGATACATTACAAAAATGGGACAGTTTGAAACACATAAATCTTATAACCGCTTTGGAAGAAGAATTCAGTATCAGATTCAATGAGAAAGATATAGCAAACATGACTAACTATAAAATGATTTATGCAGCATTAAAAGAAAAAAATAAAATAAAACAATCATTATGAAATTTAAGAAATTCATCAAACACTTATTGGGCTATATCGCATATTATATTATTTTTCCGGAATTTTTGATAAAAATCTTGCATAAAGCAAGGGGAGTCAATTTTAATAACGTTAACACGATATATATTGGTTATAACGTATTGCTGGACGACACAATGCCGGAAATAATAACTATAGAAGATTACTGTTGGATAGGGCGTGATGTTTCTATATTTGCCCATTTGAATATTCCAGGTAATTTGGAAAAACAATTTAATAGAAAAAAAATCGGAAAAGTGAAAATCGGATACGGAACATTTATCGGTCCGAGGGCAATAATATTACCCGGAGTAACCATAGGTAAATATGCCGTAGTCGGAATTGGCACGGTCGTCACCGAAAACGTACCTGATAATGGAATAGTTTTTGGAAACCCTGCACGATTATTCGGCAAAACGAAAACTTGATTTTAAAACATGTTAAATTTTTTGAAAATCGAAAAACATTTTCTTTTATCACTATTTTTCTTTGCATTGCTCATTCGTCTCATTTATGTCATTCCACTTAATCCCGGCAAACTTTCGCTGGATAGTGCGGAATGGAGTCAACTTGCCAGAGACGTTATTGAAAAAAAACATTACGGTGATGAATATACGTGGAGACCTCCGGGCTACGTACTATTCTTGGCTGCAACATACGTTTCCTTTGGAAAAAGCGTAGTAATCGTACGGATAATTCAGACCGTTTTAGGAAGTTTAACATGTCTTATTATTTACTTAATCGGAAAAAAAATTTTTTGTGATTTAGTAGGTAAAATAGCATCCGTGCTTTTAAGTTTGTATCCTTATGCAATCGCATATGCCGGTGACATACTTTCTGAAACATTCTATACTTTTTTAATCTCCATAACCTTGCTCTCAATAATAATAGCCGTGGAACAACCTTCTGCCAAAAACCAAATGTTTATCGGGGTACTTTTCGGACTTACCGCACTGACGAAGGCTACGATACTGCCTTTTTATTTTATTGCATGTTTTTGGATCTGGTGGAGAACGAAAAAAATAAAAAATGCTTTTTTAGCGGGCATCTTTACGCTTCTTACTATTTGTCCATGGACAATCAGAAATTATTTACATTACCATAAATTTATTCTGATTTCTTTCGGATACGGAACACTGTGGACGTCAAATAACGATGAAACGATGATTTTAGAAACGATAGGCGAGAAAGAACAACCGGCGGCATCGGATTGGGATTGGACGCCTAAAAGATATAAAGAACTTATTAAACTTCCCCGAATAGAAGCAGAAAAAATTTTTGAAAAAGAGGCAAAAGAATGGATAAAAAACAACCCGGAAAAATTCAGATGGCTCCTCAAAAAACGTCTGATTCATTTCTGGCGGCTTTATCCTATGATGGCATACAAGTGGCAAAAAATCGCCGCCATGATTACATCAGGTATATATATCCCGTTATGTTTTATAGGAATAATTTTATCCATTAAGAATTTCAAAAACACTTCTTTGCTTATTTTTCTTTTTATCGTTTATACGCTTGTTCATCTTCCTTTTGCCGTCCTCATAAGGTACAGGGTCCCGGTTGACCCTTACATAATAATTTTTGCATCTTACACAATTCATTTTATATGGATAAAACTAAAATCTTTCATCTCATCACGAGTTTAAATATCGGCGGGACTGAAAAGTTTTTACTTACAGTTTTAAGAAATCTTAAGAATAAATATGATTTTTCCGTCGGCTATTTGAAAGAAAGAGGGCATATTGCTGATGAGATTGAAAAACTTGGGATTCCTGTAATAAAATTCAATTTTTTTTCACTTGTAAAATATCTAAAAAAAAACAAGCCACAAATCATTCATACTCACCTTTATAGAGCAAATATTATAGGTAGAATTGCAGGAAAAATTTCTAGGACACCGAAAATACTTTCAAGTCAGCGAAGTATTGACGGTTGGAAAATATTTTGCCATGTTTGGCTTGATAAAATTACTTCCCACTATTGCAATTTAATAATTGCAAACTCTCAAGCCGCAAAAAACATTTTAATCACCCGCGAAAAAATACCATCACAAAAAATCATTGTTATCTATAATGGTGTTGAATTACCAGAACATCAGAACATCAGAACATCAGAACGCATTTTTACTGTCGCTTACATCGGTCGGCTTCATAAAGAAAAAGGGGTATATTTAATTCCAAAAATTGCAAAAATCGTTTGTAAAAAAAATGATAAAATAAAATTTCTGATTTACGGGGATGGACCGGAAAAGGGCAATTTACAATTAAAAGTTAAAAATTTAAAATTAGAAAATAGTGTTATTTTTATGGGATGGCAAAATAATTTAGAAAACATTTATAGTTCAATTAATATTTTACTTTTACCTTCCGAAGAAGAATCGTTCCCGCAAACGGCATTGGAGGCAATGTCATTCGGCATACCTGTAATCGCCTCGGATGTCGGCGGTGTTTCGGAAGTTGTAGAGCATCAAAAAACCGGAATTTTAATAAAATCAAAATCTCCTGAAAGTTTTGCGGATGCAATTTTGTCAATTTCCCAAGATTATTACTGTTATCACCATTTTTCTGAAAATTCAAAAATAAAAGCAACTATATTTACCGTCGAAAAAATGATAAATTCCATGGACAATATCTACAATAATTATATAAAAAAATGATCTGGCTTATACTTTTAATTTCAATAATAATAAGAGTTTGGGGTATTAACTTTGCTTTTCCTTTAAGATACGGACACATTGATGAATCTGTTGTAATTTTTTATACGATGAGATTTTTTTCCGGTGATTTCAACCCGAACCCGTTTTTTGATTATCCGACTCTTTATCTATATCTGCTTTTTTTTTGCTATCTTATGTTTTTCAGCGGCGGATTTATAGCAGGATCGTTTGATTCAATAGGCAGTTTCATCGCATTTTACAATACAAACGCCATACCTTTTATTTTGATAGGACGGGTTCTCACGGTTGTTTTCTCCATCGGTACAATTTATCTTACTTATCTGTTTGCAAAGAAACTTTTTGATAAAAAAACAGGGCTGTTATCGGCATTATTTTTATCTTTGAACTGGCAACATATTTTAAGTTCACACTACGCAACAACCGATATCGCAGCAACATTTTTAACTTTGCTTTCCGCATTTTTTGTTTGGGATATTTACATAAAAAATGACTTAAAATCATACATTACGGCAGGATTTTTTTGCGGTCTTTCTATCGCTACAAAATATTACGGCGGAATTCTTTTTTTAGCAATAATTATATTCGGATGGAAAAATAAAAAATATGTCGGATTCTCTTTCCTTGCTGTAATAACGGCTTTTTTCATCAGTTGTCCTTTTGCCTTTATAGATTACGCCGGATTTTTAAGCAGATTTTTTGACAGATTAGATGTGATTATCGGCTTGGGCAAAACGGTTCCTTTTTCTTCAATTTTAAACAATTTTGATATTTTAGACAACTTAGGTTACTTTTTTTTCTTATCATCATTTGTCGGATTTATTTATTTGATATTAAAACGTACGAAACAACATATATTTTTACTTATAATTACTTTAATTATTTTGCTATTTTTCGGAACATGGCAAACTTTACCATGCCGCTACATACTTGCACTTTATCCGTTTTTTGTTATAATATCAGCAACAGTAATTAGTAAAATTGAAAATAAATATTTGCTTTCATTTGCAATAGCATTATTTTTAATTACAACTCTTCCGAAAATTATAAAAACGGACAGTTCACTGTCTCAAAAAGACACAAGGGTTGTTGCAAGAGAGTGGGTTATTAAAAATATACCGGAAAAATCAAAAATCCTGCGGGGACCGTTTTGTCCGGAATTCCCAAACGACAATTATATTACAACGATTGATTGGCATGATAAAATAAAAACCGGAGGATTTTCTGAAATACAAAAAAAGTTTGATTTTGTAATCACAAGTTCCCTGCATTCGGATCCGGAAATATTTACAAAAAATTTAGAAAGATATGGAAATAAAATTTACGAAATATCAAAAGAATCGGCAGGTGAATTCCAAAACCCGACGATAACAATTTGGAAATTAAAATGATAAATAGCAAAAAAATTGTGGTAGTAATGCCATCATACAATGCCGAAAAAACGGTTGAAAAAACTTACCAGGATATTCCTAAACATATAGTAGACGACATAATTCTTGTTGACGACAATTCATCGGACAAAACGGTTGAACTTGCAAAATCACTAGGAATAAAAACAATTATACATTCTAAAAATATGGGTTATGGTGGAAACCAAAAAACATGTTACCGAGAAGCATTAAAAACCGGGGCAGATGTAATCGTTATGATTCACCCTGATTATCAGTATGATGCACGGCTGACGCCATATATCGCGGGAATTGTTGCCGATGAAATTTGCGATATCGTTTTAGGAAATAGAATTCGTACCAGATGGGAAGCGCTTTCGGGCGGAATGCCAGTTTATAAGTATATTGCAAACAGGATTTTAACAGCAATTGAGAATTTCCTTTTGGGACAAAACCTCGGCGAATTTCACTCGGGGTTCCGGGCTTATTCAAAAAAAGTTCTTGAAACAATACGATGGGAAAATAATTCTGATGACTTTGTTTTTGACCAGCAGTTTTTGATTGAGGCGGTGGCTTGTAAATTAAAAATCGGAGACATACCGGTGCCCGCGAAATATTTTTCCGAAGCGTCGTCCATAAATTTTTTAAGAAGTTGCAAATACGGTTTTTCTGGATTATTTTTTGTTTTACGATTCCTTTTTCATCGTGCAGGAATAATTCACAACAAAATTTTTACCAAAAAATGATAAAAAAAATATTTTATACTCTTACATTTTGCTGGATAGCAACCGTTATTTTTTCATATTTTTTAAGATTTCCTCTATCTAATTTTGCGCAACGTCTTTCGGAATTATTCTTTTTAATTGTTTTGCTTTTAATCTCGTTTGAAATTGGAAATTTACTGCTAAACAAATTTGACCCGTCTTTATCAGCACATTTAAAAATACCTTTTTCTATCGGATGCGGACTCGCAATACTTTCAACAATTACATTTTTTCTCGGTATTTTCGGATTTCTATATAAATCGGTTTTTTATATTTTGCTTTTAATTTTATTTATTCTCCCGTTAAAAAATTTCTTATCCCGAAAGAATTCAAAAATATCCGAACTAAAGTTTTATGGAACGTTTTTAACCGTAACTTTTTTTGTTTTTTTTGCAGTTTCTTTCGTCGGTGCATTAACACCGCCGACATTTTACGATTCGATGGTTTACCATCTTGCAATCCCCTTGCAATATATGAAAAATCACCGGATAATTGAAATTGAATCAAACATTTTTTCAAACTTTCCGCAAAACATTGAAATGCTTTATACTATGGCAATTATTTTATGCGATGATATTCTCGCCAACCTTATACATTTTGTTTTTTTTCCTCTGATAACATTATCAATATACGGATTTTTACGGGAAAAATACGACGGTAAAATATCAATTTTTGCATCTTTGATTTTTGCGATAACTCCGGCAGTAGTTATGCTGGCATCCGGAACATATATTGATTTGGGCATTACATTTTATCTTTTTTTAAGTTTTATTTCTCTTATTAAATGGATGGAAACATCCCTTAACAAATGGCTGGTTTTATCCGGATTGTTGTGCGGGTTTTCCTTGGGAATAAAATATACTGCCGGAATTTCCGCGATAATTTTTATCTTAATAATTTTCTATACAGCCGTCTCAAAAAAAGAAAATATTTTTTCAAAAATAATAATATTTGGGTCGTCCGCATTTTTAATTTTTCTGCCGTGGCTTGTTAAAAATTATATTTTCACGGGAAATCCGGTTTTTCCGTTTTATACCTTCGGTAATGCACCTGACTATATCCGAAAATATCTATCTCATGTTTCTCAACACGGAACATCCGGATTTGCTGATTTTGTTAATTTACCATGGAATATAACAATGGAGGGCGTTAAATTCGGCGGCGGCTTTGATATTATAGGGCCTTTTTATCTTGTTTTTTTGCCTACTTTATTTCTAATACCCAAAACGGACAAACTCACCAAAATATCATTTATTTATTTAATTTTATATTATTTTTTTTGGTCTGTATCTGCAAAGGTTTTACGTTTTCTTATTCCAATATTTCCAGTTGCCGCAATTGTTTTTTCGGGCTGCATTTTTAAGTTTATCAACGAAAGAATCCTTACTAAAAACATTGTAAAAATTATTTTGTCCGCTATAATAATATCTAATTTTGCCGTATTAGTATTCATACAAAATTTTATTTCTCCTTTGCCTCATTTATTCGGGAATATAACAAAGGATGATTATCTATCTAGTAAGGTTCTTAATCCGAATAATTTTTATCCTGCCGTAAAGTTTATGAACGAGACATTTGCCAATAACTCAAAAACGCTTTTCGTCGGTGAAGCAAGAAATTATTATACGAATTTTCATTCGGTATCAAGCAGTCCTTTCGATCCTGATCTTTTTACGTATTGGGCAAACGATTCAAAAACAGCGGAAGAACTTTTAATTAAACTACAACATTCCGGCTTTACAAATCTATTCTGGAGTCAGAAGGAATATGAACGGCTTAAAAACGGGTTCAGACCGAATGATTTTACGGAACAGTCAATTAAAATAGTAAATATCTTCAAAAAAAAATACTTAAATTTATTATACGAAAATAAAGGACTTTTCGTCTACGGTATAAAAAAATGAAGGTCGCTCGCAAGCAAGTTTTCTTGAAACGCTCGTTAGAACTCGCTCTGCAATTTGCTCCTGCTGGGTATAGGTCGCAAATTGAGGTTCTGCGAAAACTTCTTGCTTCGCTCGGGTAAAAAGTGCTAAAAAAATGATTATATCATTAATTGTAATTATTTTTATTATTTGCGGGATTTTTCTTTACAAATTAAATCTTCGGGAAAAAAACTCTGAAAAAATTAAAAGAATTAAAAGATTGATTGAGACGGAAAAAACACCGGAAAAGACAGAAATAGTTGAATATGAAAATGTTATAAACCAACTGAAAGATATATCTAAAAAAGCTGCAGGACTATATCTTGTAGCAGAGTATTACTTCAGAAAAATAGATAAATCTGAAACAGAACTGAAAAAATTAAAAGAAATCTATATTGAATTAACAGAAAAATATCCGCAATTTGAAAAAATGGATGATGTTTTATTCAAACTCGGCAATGTTTATTTTTTTGATTATTTTAATTTCATGGAATCAATAAAGTTTTACGAACAACTGTCAAAAGAATGTCCGTCAAGCAAGTGGATAAAGGTTGCCAACGCTCGGCTAAAACTTATAAAATCGGCTTATCCTAATGAAGAGCCTGCATTAAAAAAATATGCACTTGCAGAAAAATTTTTTGAAGTTCAGGATTTTGACAGAACAATAGAACAACTCAAATCCATTATAACATCCTATCAAACCTCAAAACTTGCCGGAGACGCCTGCTATTTTTTAGGCGATATTTTCTTTTTCAAAAAATCCGATTACAATATGGCGCTGAATTATTATTCTCAACTGTCCGATAAATATCCTCTTCATAGACACGCCGGAAATGCGCAGTTCAAGATGGGAGAGACATATAGAAAATTACAGAAATATAATGAGGCAATAATCGCATATAAAAAATTTCTTGAAAACTATAACGATTTTCAATACACCGATTATGCCCAGTATTATATCGCACAGTGTTATGAGGAATTAAAGGACTGGACGCTCGCTTTAAGAACATATAAACTTCTTGTGGCGAATTATTCCGAGAGTATCTGGGTCGGTATTGCATTAAGCAAAATTAAAAATCTGGAGAAATTAGTCAAGTGATTTTTTATCTTTATTCCTTTTTAATATCTTTTATAGTGGCAATCTTTACGACGCCGATTTTAATACTTGTTGCCAAAAAATATGATATTATAGACCATCCGAAAACACCGGTAAAAACACACAGGGTTGCCACACCATATCTCGGTGGGCTAGCGATATTTTTCGGTTTTGTAACTTCACTTTTTATCATAAGATACATCACAAATTTTCCGACCGGCACATTAAGGTCTTTGCGTGGAATTATAATAGGCGCAACTTTTATCATAATAGTTGGTTTGATTGATGACTTGAAAACTATCGGTTTCAAAGTAAAATTTTTATGGCAGATAGTCGTTGCAATTATTTTAATCAATTTTGACATACGAATAAAATTTATTCAGCCGCAGTATCTCGCTGATATTCTTACGATAGTCTGGGTAGTCGGAATTATAAACGCAATAAACATTATTGATATAATGAACGGTCTGGCATCCGGCATCTCGTTTATAGCAGCGATGACATTTCTTTTCATAGCACTTCCGACGGAAGAAATATATGTCAATCTTGCGGCGGTGTCGCTCGCCGGCGGAATTTTTGGTTTTATTAAATATAATTTTCCAAAAGCAAAAATTTTCATGGGTGATACGGGCAGTATGTTTCTCGGTTTTGTTCTATCCGCATTGTCACTGGGAACATCTTACACAAAAATCAACGATGTAGCGCTTTATTCTCCGATTCTTATTCTCGGCATTCCTATTTTTGACACTTTCTATGTTATGTACTTGCGATTCAGAAAAGGCAAATCACCCTTTTTGGGAAGCAAAGACCACTTTGCACTCCGTCTTGAAGTAGTAGGATTATCCAGAAAAAACGTGGTAATTTTTATATGGCTGATTTCCATAATTTTGAGTTTTGCTGCTTTTGTTATTTCAAGGGTTCAATTGCTTGTTGCAATTGTAATTTACGCAATAATACTGGCTCTGGCAATTTTCGGCGGATGGAAACTTTCCAAAATAAAAATGGAGTAGTCGCTCGCAAGCAAATTTCTTTGAGACGCTCGTTAGAACTCGCTCTGCGATTTGCTCCTGGAACAAATAAGTCGCAAATCGAGGCTCTTCAGAAATTTCTTGCTTCGCTCCGAGTGATGATAAAATGAAAATTGATACTGTAATAATCGGCGGTGGAATCACAGGTTTATCCGTCGCATATCACCTAAAAAATAAAAATTATATTTTGCTGGAAAAGGAAAACGTCGTCGGGGGATTGTGTAAGTCCGTCACCGATAAAAACGGTTTTATCTATGATTACACCGGGCATCTTCTTCATATAAAAAGCGAATATGTAAAAAAACTTGTCAGGAAATTACTGAAAAAAAATCTTGCCTTAAAAACCCGAAATTCATGGATTTATTCAAACAATGTTTTTACCCGCTATCCGTTTCAGGCAAATCTTTTCGGACTTCCTAAAAATATAATTTACGAATGTATTGAAGGTCTTGTCCGTGCAAAATTTACCACTTACCACTTACCACTTACCACTTGCTGCTTTCACGATTGGTGCTTAAAAACTTTCGGCGGAGGCATATCAAAATACTTTATGCTCCCCTATAATGAAAAACTCTGGAAAATAAATCTAAAAAATCTGACAACCGACTGGCTCGGTAAGTATGTCCCGCAACCGACTTTGCAGGAAGTAATAAAGGGTGCTTTTACCGACGATAATAAAAAAATGGGTTATAATGCTACTTTTTTTTATCCTAAAACGGGCGGCATTCAGTCGCTTGTTGATGAATTAAAAAAAAATACTTGCGTAATAAAAACCGACATAAAGATATTATCTGTAGACATCTCAAAAAAAATTGTTAAAACAAATAACGGCGATATACAATATAAAAACCTAGTATCTACAATACCTCTGCCGGAAATTGCTAAACTTATCAAAGGTTTGCCGGAAAATGTAAAAAAAGCGTCAAGGAAATTAAAGTGGACATCGGTATTGAATATAAATCTCGGTATAAAAAGAAAGAATATTTCGGATAAACACTGGATATATTTTCCGGAAAAAAAATTCAATTTTTACCGCGCAGGGTTTTATCGTAATTTTTCGGAATCGCTCTGCCCCGACGGGACCTCTTCAATGTACATAGAAATTTCTTACAGGAACCGGAAAATCAACAAAGAAAAAATGTTTAAAAAAACCATCGGCGAATTAAAATCCGCAGGAGTATTAAAATCGTCCGATAAAATAATTTCTGAATGTATTTTGGATATTCCATATGCATATGTAATTTACGATGAGAACAGAAAATCCTCACTTAAAACAATCCAAAACCACCTGCGGAAAAATTTCATATTTTCCATCGGCAGATACGGCGGATGGCAATATTCCACAATGGAAGACGCAATTTTAGAAGGTAAAGAAATAACTAAATGGCTAAAATAAACCCTGTTAGAAATCACAATATAAATTATACTAATGACCGAAACCCTAAAATTTCTAACAGGGTAAAGGTTGCACATATTATTACTCTTTTGGAACTCGGCGGCGCACAGGAGAATACGCTTTACACCTGTGAGCATCTTGATAAAAATAAATTTGATGTTATGCTGATATGCGGGAAGGGCGGCATTTTAGACGATAAAACAAAAAATATAAAGACATACTTTGTGAAAGAACTGATACGGGAAATTTGCCCGCTTTATGATTTGATTGCTTTTATAAAAATTTACAAAATCCTCAAATATGAAAAACCGGATATCATTCATACGCATTCGTCTAAAGCAGGAATTTTAGGTCGTTGGTCGGTTTGGTTTCTACGAACTATGAACTCTGAACTACGAACTATAAAAATTATTCACACTTTTCACGGCTTTGGTTTTAACGATGAACAAAATTATTTTGTCAGGAAAATTTATATTCTTGCGGAACGACTGACAGCAAAAATTACGGATAAACTTATTGCCGTCTCCTGTGAAAATATTTCTTGTGGACTTAAAAATAAAATCGGAGATGAATTGCAGTATACAATGATACGAAGCGGAATAAAACTACAGGACTATCAGATTGAGATTGAGATTGAGAAAAAGAAGAAGGAATTTGGAATAAAAAATGAACATATCGTAGGAATGATTGCCTGCTTTAAGAAACAAAAAGCACCTCTTGATTTTGTAAAAGTAGCGGGGTTGGTATGCAATGAAAAACCCGATATAAAATTCATGCTTGTCGGCGACGGAGTTTTACGAAAACGGATTGAAGCCGAAATTAAGAAATTGAATCTGGAAAAAAATGTGATTCTTACCGGCTGGCGAAAAGATACAAACGAAATTATGAAAATTTTTGATGTTTTTGTTCTGACATCGCTTTGGGAAGGACTGCCGAGGGTCATCGTTGAATCAATGGCGGCAGGCATTCCCGTGGTTGCAACATATATTGACGGAACAAGAGAAATCGTGCAGGAGGGCTTAACCGGTTTTGTCGTTCAGCCGCACGAGACGGAAAAAATGGCAGAAAGAATTTTGAGATTGTTAAACGATGCCGATTTGCGAAAAAAATTCTCTGAAGAAGCAAAAAAAAGAGTGCAGGAATTTGATATTGACCTGATGGTTTCCCAACAGGAAAAACTGTATTTATCATACCAATAGTTTTAATCGGCAAATCATTTAAAAGCATCGGAATTTCAAAGGCGCCACAGAATCACACAGAAGAGACACAGAAAAAAACCTTTCTGTGGCTTATCTTGTATAAAATTTTTCTTGATTAAAAACTTTTGATTATGTATAATTAAAATTTATGAGTTATAAAATTACACTGATACCCGGTGACGGAACTGGTCCTGAAATTTCGCAGGTAACCAAAAGAGTTTTGGATGCAACAGGTGTTAAAATTGATTGGGAAGTTGTTGAAGCAGGCAGTGATGTTGCAGAAAAATACGGTACGCCTCTGCCGGAAAATGTTATAAACTCTATCAGAAAAAATAAGGTTGCTATAAAAGGACCGATCACAACGCCCATTGGCAGCGGTTTTCGTTCCGTAAATGTCGCTTTAAGAAAAGAACTTGATTTGTATGCCTGCCTTAGACCTTGCAAATCATACATCGGCGTAAAATCAAAATACGAGAATATAAACCTCGTAGTTATAAGGGAAAACACCGAGGACCTTTATGCTGGTGTTGAGTTTGACATAAATACTGATGCAACAGGACAAATCATAAAACTTTCAGAAGGCAAAATAAGGTCTGACTCAGCAATAAGCATAAAACCGATTTCCCGATTTGCGACCGAAAGAATTGTGAAATTTGCGTTTGAATATGCACGAAAAAATAAGAGAAAAAAAGTCACTGCTGTTACAAAAGCAAATATAATGAAATTTACCGACGGGCTTTTTTTAGAAACTGCACGGGAAGTAGCGAAAAATTATTCGGATATTGAATATGAAGAACGGCTTATTGATAATATGTGTATGCAATTAGTGCAAAAACCGGAATTGTATGATGTGCTTGTTCTTCCCAACCTTTACGGCGATATTATTTCGGACTTATGCGCCGGACTTATCGGAGGACTTGGGATTGCGCCGGGCGCAAATATCGGGGAAGGAATTGCTCTTTTTGAACCGGTTCACGGTTCGGCGCCGAAATACAAGGGTTTGGATAAGGTCAACCCGACGGCGATGATTTTGTCCGGTGTTTTAATGCTTGACTATCTCGGCGAAAAAAAAGCGGCGGAAAAATTAGAAAAAGCAGTAAAAACAGTAATCGCTGAAAAAAAAGTTGTAACATATGATTTAGGGGGAACAGCAAAAACATCCGAAATGGCGGATGAGATAATAAGAAAGTTAAGGGTTAAAGGTTAAAAGTTAAAAGTATGGAAAAAACACTTGTTATAATTAAACCTGACGGGATGTGCAAAAAATTGGTGGGGAAAGTGCTTTCAAGATTTGAAGAAGCGGGCTTTAAAATAGTCGGGTTAAAAATGCTAAAACTTACTGAAAAAATATATGATGAGTTTTATGCATCCCACAAAGGAAAATTTTTTTACGAACCATATAAAGAGTTTATGTTGTCCGCACCTATTATTCCATGCGTATTGGGAGGAAAAAATGTAATAACTGCGGTTAGAAAAATAATAGGCAACACCGATTCAAAAAAAGCAGAGCAGGGAACTATTAGAAACCTTTACGGTCTAAATGATAGACGAAATATAGTTCATGCATCTGACTCACCAGAAACAGCAGAATTGGAAATAAATTATTTTTTTGACAAAACCGAAATTTATACTTATAACGACGATGACTGGATGGAAAAAAAGAAAGCCGCAGATGAACACCGATAAGATATACCACAGAGGCACGGAAGAATGGAGACACGGAAAAATGAATTCAATTTTTTATTCACTGCTTTCGTAATTCAGTGCTTCAGTGGTAAAAGTTTTTAATCTGCGTAAATCTGTGTAATCTGCGTTTATGAAAATTCTTGTATTAAACAGCGGGTCTTCATCAGTAAAATATGAATTATGCAATATAGAAAACGAAACCTGTCTTGCGGAAGGACAGATAGAAGCAATCGGCACCGAAGGCGCAATTCTTGAACACTCGCAGGACGGCAAAAAAACCAAAAATCCGATACTTGCAAAAGATCATACCGAAGCAATAAGCAAAATATTGAAAATTCTTACCTCGCCAGAAACGGGAATTATAAAAAATAAAAATGAAATTGCGGCGGTCGGACATAGAATTGTTCACGGCGGCGAATATTTTACCGAGTCGGCAATCGTCAATGAAAATGTAAAAAAAAAATTGGAAGAATGTTATGACATTGCACCTCTTCACAATCCTCACAATGTAAAAGGAATTCTGGCAATAGAAACGCTCATCCCTTCGGTTCCGCAGGTTGTCGTGTTCGACACCGCTTTTCATAAAACAATTCCCGAATATGCTTTTTTATATGCCTTACCGTATAAAATCTATCAACAATACTCAATAAGGAAATATGGTTTTCACGGTATATCCAACCAGTATATCACCGAACGGCTTTCGGAAGTTACAAAAATACCTGCGACAAAACTTAAAATTATCAACTGCCATCTCGGAAACGGTGCAAGCGTAACCGCTATAAAATACGGCAAATCGGTTGAAACATCAATGGGATTTACGCCTCTTGAAGGACTTATAATGGGGACAAGATGCGGCGACATAGACCCTTCCATTCCGCTTCACCTTATGTCAAGAGAATCATTAAAAACTAGTGATGTGCAATCACTTTTAAACAGACAAAGCGGACTTTTAGGAATATCACAGATAAGCAGTGATATGAGAACTATTATAAAAAAATCTGATGAAGGAAACGAAAAAGCAATGCTTGCGATTGAGATGTTCTGCTACAGAGCAAAAAAATATATTTCGTCATATATCGGCGTTCTTAACGGATGTGATTATATTGTCTTTTCGGCGGGAATAGGTGAAAGATCTCCGTTGATACGCAGAAAGATTATGTCAGACCTAGATTCACTGGGAATAACTATTGACGAAGAAAAAAATTCTAAGTGTATCGGCGGTTGCGAGACGGACATATCCGACAAAAAATCAAAAATAAAAATCTATGTAATTCCGACCAACGAAGCGATTGTAATAGCGCGGGAAACAAAAAAACTTCTTGACAATTTTACTCAAAAAAAGTAAAATGAAAAACAGGATTAAGAATTAAGTCGCTCACTTCGTTCGCTTTAAGTATTAAGTTTTTTTCTTAATCCTTACAACTTATAACTTAATCCTGAACAAGGAGAAATAATTTTATGGCAAACCCGAAAAGAAGGCATTCCACATCCCGACAGAATAAAAGAAGGGCAAACTGGAAAATTACGGCGGAAAATTCAGGACTGTGCCCGCAGTGTAAATCACCGAAATTACCCCATCGCATATGCCCCAAATGCGGATTTTACAATGGCGTTTCCGTTGTAAAAATCAAAGAAAAAAAACAGGAAGAGCAGAAAGGCAAATAATAAATGAAAATAGTTGTTGATGCAATGGGCGGCGATAAAGCCCCAAACGTCGTTATTGAAGGTGTAATAGATGCGGCAAAAGAATACGGCGCAGAAATATTGCTAGTAGGCGATGAACATCAAATAAAAAAAGAACTGAAAAAATACAGAAATGTTCAAAACCTGTCTATAAAAATAATTCATTCGGAAGAAGTAATAACGATGAATGATCCGCCGGTTGACGCCGTAAGATTAAAACCGAATTCCTCAATTGTAAAAGGCATAAAACTTGTCGCTAATGGTGAAGCGGAAGGATTTTTTTCGGCGGGAAATTCCGGCGCAATAAATGCAACCGCTCTTATGACACTAAAAAGAATTGAGGACGTTTCAAGACCTGCAATCGCAACGGTATTTCCGACGCTGATAAACCCATGCATTCTAATTGATATCGGGGCAAATGTCGACTCAAAACCAAAAAATCTTCTGCAGTTCGCAGCAATGGGTTCGGTATATTATAAAAACCTTTTTAAAGCAGAACGACCTAAAATAGGACTTTTATCTATCGGTGAAGAACCGTCAAAAGGTAATGAACTGACGCTGGCAGCTTATAAACTTATTGAAAGATCCGGACTAAATTTTTTCGGAAACATAGAAGGACGGGACATACCGCAGGGTAAAGTAAATGTAGTCGTCTGCGACGGATTTACAGGCAATGTTGTAATAAAATTAAGCGAAGGCATCAGCGGATTTTTGGTTCAACTTGTAAAAAACGAAATGAAAAAAAATCCGGTTCGCATTATGGCGGCGGCATTTATATTAAAAAGCGTTTTCAAACATATCAAAAAGAAAATTGATTATGCCGAATACGGCGGCGCACCGCTTTTGGGCGTCAACGGTGTGTGCATTATCGGACACGGTTCTTCAAATGCAAAGGCGATAAAAAACGGTATCCGTGTTGTAATTGAGTCGGTAAAGAATAATATCATTGAAAACATAAAAAATGAGATTGCTAAAATTAACCATCTGACAAACGGAGGAAATGGAAATGGGAATTGAAATTATCGGTATCGGCTCATATCTTCCGGAAAAAATTTTAACCAATGCCGAGTTGGAAAAAATGGTTGCAACATCAGACGAGTGGATTACAACACGAACCGGTATAAAAGAAAGACGGATTGCAAAAGACATGGAAGCGACTTCCGACCTTGCAATTCAGTCAGCAAAACGGGCACTCAAAAAAGCAAATATCACACCTGAAGAGATTGATGCAATAATTGTCGCCACCATCACGCCGGATATGTTTTTTCCGTCAACAGCATGTTTCATTCAAAAAGAAATCGGCGCCAAAAATGCGGCGGCATTTGATATATCCGCTGCATGCTCGGGTTTTATTTACGGACTGGCAATAGCCAAATCTTTTATTAACTCCGATACGTATAAAACAGTTATGGTGATAGGTGCTGAAAAACTGTCAAGCATAACCGATTGGACTGACAGGAACATTTGCGTTCTATTAGGAGACGGAGCGGGATCTGTGATACTCAGAAAAACAAATTCAACCAGCGACATACTTTCTACCTATTTGGGTGCCGATGGAAACTACGGCGATCTACTTTTAATTCCGGGAGGGGGCTCCAGAAATCCGGCAACACATAAAACAGTAGACGCACGACTTCATTATATGAAAATGGAAGGCAATAAGATATTCAAAATCGCAGTAAGGGCTATGGCTGACTCGGCAAAAAAAGCAATTGAATTAGCCGGAATTACCTGCAATGATGTAAAACTTATAATTCCTCATCAGGCAAACATAAGAATTATTGAAGCGGTTGCCAAACAACTTGATGTTCCGATGGATAAAGTTTTCCTAAATATTCAAAAATATGGAAATACGTCAGCCGCAACAACACCGATTGCACTTGAAGAAGCAATTTATGAGGGAAAAGTAAAAAAAGGCGACATTGTTGTTCTTGTTGCATTCGGCGGAGGATTAACATGGGGCGCCACAGCAATAAAATTGTGAGGTGATATTATGAATAAAATTGCACTTGTTTTTCCGGGGCAGGCATCACAGTATGTCGGAATGGGAAAAGAGTTTTATGATAAATATCCCGTTGCAAAAGAAACTTTTGATGTAGCAAATGAAATACTTGGCTATGATTTGAAAAAAATTATTTTTGAAGGACCTCTTGAACAACTTACGCAGACAAAATATACCCAGCCCGCTGTCTTTGTAACCTCCGTCGCCTGCTTTAAGGTTTTTACTATGAACTATCAACTATCAACTATCAACTACTGTGCAGGGCACAGTCTGGGCGAATATTCTGCATTAGTTGCATCGGAAGTTTTATCTTTTGAAGATGCTCTGAAACTTGTAAATTCACGCGCAAACTTCATACAATCTGCCTGTGAAAAAACAAAGGGTACGATGCTCGCCATCTTGGGCGCCGAAAAAAATGAAGTTTCCGAAATTTGCACCGAAGCAAGTAATACCGGAGTATGTCAGGCGGTAAATTTTAATGCTCCCAGACAGATTGTTATCTCGGGTGAAATCGCCGCAATTGAAAAAGCAAAACAATTATGTAGCCCCCGACTTCAGTCGGGGGTGAGCGAAGCGAATACGAAAAGAATTAAGGCAATACCGCTCGCCGTTTCAGGTGCGTTTCACTCATCATTAATGAAAGAGGCAGCAGAAAAAATGGCTGAAGAACTGAAAAAATTCTCATTCCAAAATCCGAAGTTTCCGGTCGTTTCAAACTACGATGCGGAAATTACGACGGACGGTTCAAAAATTCCGGAAAAACTTGTAAAACAGATTGCATCGCCGGTTTTGTGGATTGATTCAATAAATAAAATAATATCAAACAATTGCGAAATATTTATAGAACTCGGACCAAAAAATATAGTTTCGGGCATGATTAAAAAAATCCAACCTTCCGCAAAAACATTCAACATAGAAAATGAAGCGACATTAAACTTAACGCTTGAACAAATAAAAATATGATTTTAACTGCAGAAATACAAAAAGTTATAACGGATGTTGAAAACATAAAACAAATCTGTAAAAATCTTATTAAGATTTTGCCATCATTTAATATTACTGATGAAAAAATTTTACCATATGGACTAAAACCACACACCCGCTCTGTCAGTTGGATTGTTGAGCAGGTAATTGTACAACAAGCAAAATATAATGCGATAAAATTGGGACTTACTGATGTTGATTTTAGTATGCCCGATACTTGCCTGCACGATTGTATAATTAAAACAGATGGAAATACTTATTATGTGAATGTAAAAATTAGCAATGCGGGAGAGAAAAAACAAAATAAAAACGATATTGCTGCGGTTGAGAAACTGTATATGCAATACAGCAGTAATCCTTCATACGATTTAATATATGCTTGTTTTGGAATTCATTTCAAGAATGTAAATATTCATTTTGACCCTGATTACTTACATATATTTTCACCGCAGTTTTTACCGATATATGTCAATCCACGCAATGATAAAATTCAGGCATATTATAAACATAATCCAATATACAGGACACGGGAAAAATTTTTATCCTTGTTGCAGAAAAAATCAAAAAGTATTGTATTACCTAAAAAAAGCGTGAAAACGTATATTTTTTTGACTTCACCGACGGAGCACATTTTGCATAATTTAGCAAAGTGCTAAAAATTATATAATCTTTACTCTTTCAATTTTCTTCATTATGTAATTCAGCATTTGTTTT
>JACRDL010000107.1 GCA_016218625.1 Elusimicrobiota bacterium | reverse complement strand
TCCATATTCACTTTTTACTTGACTCCTAATAGGGAATCTCCTATAAAAAATTGGTTCTGTAATTCAGCCACAGAATTTCACAGAATTACACTGAAATTATTTTTTTCTGTGTCTATCTGTGTCCATCTGTGGCTTGTTTTTTTGTTTTCATCTGCGGTTTCATTTTCTTATTTGCCTAAATAGTAGTTAATGCCGAAATTGACCACATACTCCAGACCGGAAACCGACTCCGATGTGTCTTTCGTATCTTTAAGCGAAATAAATGCTGGACCTAAATCCAACTGCACCGAAAAACTTTTGTTGAAAAAATATTCTCCGCCGACGAAGACCTCTCCCGCAATTCCGGTTCCCTTGCTGTCATCACCCTTGAATGTTACAAAATCCGCTTCCAATCCGGCGAAAGGCAAAAGTTTTTCTTCGGATTTGAAATAATAATAACCCCTCAATCCGCCGACGAAAATATCCTTCTCAATCTGCCCTTTTAACTCGGCTGATATTTTATCGCTGAAAAAATACCTCGCACCTATTCCCGGATAATTCACCCCGATGGCGAAATCGCTTTTGGCAACTTCGCCGTAAACAAAAGTTCCAAGAAACAAGATGCAACATCCGAGAAACAAGCAAACCGACTTCAATACAAATTTTCTGCTCATCTCAATCACCTCCATTTTTTGTAAAAAGAAAAAGCAGAGCTTCGCTCTGCCGCTACACAAATAAAAAAAGCACGAATGAATTCGTGCCTACAAATAATTTTTTACTAATCTCTAATTCTCTATTCTCTGTCTGTTTCTACCCCCCCCGAAAATTTTACCGTCGGAGAGAGATTGCTTCGTTTCACTCGCAATGACAGCAGGGTAAAATATGTTTTTCATTTTTATTTTCTGAAAAAAACAAACAATACGCTGACGATTGCCCAGAACTGACCGAATACAAAAACAAATGTCCATTTAATAATTCGTGCTTCTGTTTCAGCGATTTTTGTCTCTAACTGGGCAATTCGTTTTTCAAACCTATCTTCAGCACGGTCTAACATGTTTTATTCTGATTTTGTTCCGGCTTTGTCTAACAGTTCAACCAACGCATCTGCACCGTCGTCGGAAAGTTTTTCTCTCAAAATTCTGGGTATCGCAATTACAGCCATAATTTTTTGCCTCCAGTATTAGTATAACAAATTATCTCATTTTGTCAAGTGTTTTTTTCCTTTAGGTAATGTATAAAATTTTTTGTTTGACATAAAAGAATTTTTTTTATAAACTAACTACGGAGGCACGGAACAGACACAGAACTAAAACACAGAACAGACACGGAAAGTTTCGTGTTGCTTCCGTGTATTAAGTTCCGCGTTGGTTCAGTGGTATCTTTTGAAAACGCCTTACTATCTAATTTCCGAAAAAAAATTGTTAAAAAATCTGAAAAGGATAAATTATGTCAGGAAAAATTCCGGTGCGAAGGTCGTGCTGGCGTTGAAATGTTTTTCCGCTTGGAGTGTTTTCAATCTGATGAGAAAATACATGGACGGGACGACGAGCAGTTCTCTGTATGAGGCGCGTCTCGGATGGGAAAAATTTGGAAAAGAGGTCCATGCATATTGTGTGGCTTTTTCTAAAGATGACATAAAAGAAGTTAAAAGATATGCGGACAAAATCATTTTCAATTCGGCATCGCAATTAAAAATGTTTTATCCCGCTTGCGGGAATGTTTCAAACCTTAAAATCGGCATAAGAATAAACCCAAAAATAAGTTATTCCCACTTTGATTTGGCAGACCCCTCACGAAAATATTCGCGGGTCGGCATCGTGGATAAAAGAGCGCTCTTAAAAATAATGCCTCTCATTAGCGGTGTGATGTTTCACTTCAACTGCGAAAATGATGACTTTGAAAATTTTTCTTCCGCACTGGATTTCATCGGCAACAAATACGGTGATGTCCTCAAAAAACTGGAATGGGTGTCACTCGGCGGCGGAATTTATTTTACTAAAGATAATTATCCGCTGGAAAAATTTTGCAAAAAATTAAAGGAGTTCGGCGATAAATTTAAGGTTCAGGTTTATCTGGAACCGGGTGAAACAGCCATTACACGGTCGGCGGAACTGATAACAAAAGTACTGGATATCGTTCATAATGAAATTGACATCGCTATAGTTGATGTCTCAACGGAATCGCATATGCTGGATTTATTGATTTATCGGACAAATGCAAAAACAATTTTTGTTGAAAACAAAAATTGCCCTGAATTTAATTCAGGGTCTAACGGACAATTCAAATACATAATTGCCGGACGCTCGTGTCTTGCGGGAGATGTGTTCGGGACATATAAATTAAATTACCGTCTTAAAATCGGAGACACTATTAAAATTTCGGATGCGGCGGGCTATTCAATGGTGAAAAAAAACTGGTTCAACGGACTTCAGATGCCTTCTATTGTTGTAAAACGGCTTAACGGGAAATTAGATGTTGTTCGCCGGTTTGATTATAAAGATTTTATAAACAATTTATCCTAAAAAGGAGGCACGGAACAGACACAGAACTAAAACACAGAACAGACACGGAAAGTTCCGTGGTACTTCCGTGTATTAAGTTCCGCGCCAGTTCAGTGGTATTTCATGAAAAAAAATGTTTTGATCATCGGTGCGGGGGCTGTCAGTCATGTGGCGGCGCACAAGTGCGCTCAAAACAATGATATTCTCGGCGATATATGTATCGCTTCACGAACACAAAAAAAATGCGATGAAATCATTGAGAGTATCCGCCGGAAAAACTCACTCAAAGACAAAACAAAAAAAATTTATTCAAGACAAATTAACGCATTAGACATTCCGTCAACCGTAAGAATGATAAAAGAAACCGGCTCAACTATTGTTATAAACCTGGGCGCATCCTTCGTCAATATGTCGGTCCTTGAAGCATGTCTTGAAACCGGGGTTGTCTATATGGATACTGCAATTCACGAGGAACCGGACAAGGTCTGCGAAAATCCGCCGTGGTATGCCAATTATGAATGGAAAAGAAAGGACCGGTGCAAACAAAAAGGTGTGACGGCTATCCTCGGCGTTGGGTTTGACCCCGGCGTTGTCAATGCCTACTGCACCATTGCGGTGAAACACTATGTTGATAAAATTGACACCATAGATATTATGGATGTCAATGCTGGAAACCACGGGAAATATTTTGCCACTAATTTTGACCCGGAAATAAATTTCAGAGAATTCAAAAAGGTCTGGACCTGGATAGATAGAAAATGGGTTGAAGAGGAAGTTCACAAAATAAAAAAAATCTATGATTTCCCGGCTGTCGGTATTCAAACTGTTTATCTGACCGGTCACGATGAACTGCATTCTCTCTCAAAAAACATAGACGCAAACAGTATCCGGTTCTGGATGGGATTTTCCGACCATTATATCAATTGCTTCACCGTGCTGAAAAACATCGGATTGCTTTCTGAAAAACCAGTCAGGACTGCGGAAGGTCTTACGGTGGTGCCGTTAAAAGTAGTGAAGGCGGTACTTCCCGACCCGCAATCGCTGGCCCCGAATTACACGGGTAAAACCTGCATCGGAAATCTTATTAAAGGAAAAAAAAACGGCAAGGACAAAGAGATTTTTATTTACAATGTTTGCGACCACAAAGAATGTTATAATGAAGTGGAATCGCAGGCAATCAGTTATACCGCAGGAGTCCCGTCCGTGGCGGCGGCAATGCTTGTGTCAAAAGGCGTGTGGGATGTAAAAACCATGGTCAATGTTGAAGAATTGGACCCGGATCCATTTATTGAATTGCTGAATAAAATGGGTCTGCCGACCGAAATAAGATAAGCCACAGAATGTCACAGAATTTCACTGAATTTTTTTCTGTGTTTTTTCGGCGTCTGTCCCGCTTGCGGGATAATTCTGTGGCGATTTTCAAATTCCGATACTGTCAATGGTTGACAGTCTGCTCTCCACGGACTTTATAGCATCAGCGGCGGAACTGGTTATACCGCCTGCATATCCTGAACATTCACCTATTGGGTACAGGTTTTTTATATTTACCGATTCATAGTTTTCGCCGCGTTTAATTCTTACGGGAGATGAAGTTCTTGTTTCCGCAGCAAGCAGTATCGCATGATTTGAAACAAACAAAGGATAATCCTCTTTCCATTTAGCAAATGCCGTTAACAGCGACTCGCTCACAAATTTTGGGAATATTTCACTCATATTAGCGGCGAAGGTCCCTGTCTTACACGAATTGTCATTTAATGTTTCGGAAATTCTTCCGGATAAAAAATCCATTAAGTTCTGCGCAGGAACGAACCATCTTCCTCCTCCTGCATTAAATGCCTTTCGCTCTATATCTCTCTGGAATTC
>JACRDL010000106.1 GCA_016218625.1 Elusimicrobiota bacterium | reverse complement strand
CTTTTGCCATCGGGCACAAAGCGTCCTTTTAGTACGGGTATTGCCTGAGCAGTTTTGTCTTTGATATTATACTTATTTTCACTCGGTATTTCAATGTTCTTATCCATTTTTTTATGTTAATTTCACGCTTTTTTTAGGTATAATTCTTTTTATCAACGCTTTTGACACATCCAACGGAAAACCGTGCATAGAACCGGAAACATCAACGATAAATAAATACTCGCGGGGAGGAACCATTTCCATATTAACTTTTTCGGGCGGTTCAAGCATCAAAAGAAAGTAATTCTCTTTTTCATCAGGATACAAGAGTAGTCCTGTTTGTATTGCGTTGCCTTTTAGAGAATAATTAAGAATAAAATCCCTGTTCCCGCCTTTCTTTTCGGCCGGAGACAGAACCACCATCGCTTCATTTGAATCATTTTTACGCACATCTACTTTGTGGGATGCCGACCAGACCTTTGATAGCGGAATCCCCGTTTTCAAATTCACCTGAATATCAAAGTTATACGGCGGTTCCTTACCTTCTTTTAAATAAGGAGTGGCTACCCAGTTGTCCTGGTTTTTAAGTTGGTTAGGGTCGCTTTCACCGGTAAATCTCGGGCCCACGACCGTCGGAAAAACAAATTCGTAAATACCCTGCTCCGGGACAAGTATTTCCGTATATCTCGTAATAATTTCCACGGTGTCTCCCGGCATTATATTGGCGACGTTCATCTGAAATACGTTCGGTCTTTTTTGTTCCAGAAGCGAAGTTGTCTTACCCTCAGTTTTTGCAGTTTCATAAATCTGGCGGGCTTTGTGCGTTTCTTCAATCTGTGCTTCAATTATCCTTTCACCGATTTTCATCTTCATTGCATGGACGGCCGACCTTGTGCCCAACGGGAAAACGTATACCGCTTCTAATGTTTTCTCGCCGCTGTTCTTGTATACCTGTATCAGTTCTACCTCGGAACTGATTCCGGCGATGTTCACCTTTGCCATCGTCTTAAGCAGCGGGAACCGGTCAACCGTTGAGTCGCCTTCCACAAGAAAATACGGTGAAAGATGCTCACTCTGTTCTTCTTTCACCCCATCCGCCTCATAAGGCCGTACCGCCCATACTTCCATCCCACAACAAAACATAAATGCAACCACCGCTGATGCCAACATCCGTAACCTTTCCATCACACACCTCCCCTGTTTCTTTTTTTTCACCCTGTTAGACAACGGAGTTCAAAAAAAGTTCCATAGAGAAGTCATGGTATTTGATTTTAGCGGCAATTATTGCGGAATTTTGTAAGGGTCGGGTTTAATCTATCTTTTTGAAAACAACAGGTAAGTCCGATTTTTCAATTACTTTGATATGGTACGGCTGGGTAATCACTTCCGTAACTGCCGTATTTTTTGAGGGAACCGTTTCTTTATATCTTACAATAATTTTATTCTTAATTTTTTCTATATTAACTATCTGTATTGCATACCCGCCTGTCTTTTGTTCGCCCATAAAAACGGCGACGGCCATTTCTTTATTGAAATCAACTACAGGTAATCTGGGAGCAGGGATTTGATTTTTTGTATGTTCCTGCCAAAAGTTTTCCCATGAATCATTATTTGTAAATACCTTTGTTCCGGCAACTTTATAACCGCTGTAATACCCGTACCATTCTTTCGGTTCGTGTACTATCTCTTCCGATTTTTTTTCCAGCTCTTTGGTAGCATGGACTGATGTTGTTGATTCCTTCTTATAAGTTTTTTCATTAAGGGCTAATCCTTTTTTTTCTTTAGAAGATGATCTTTTCATCATTTCCGTTTGAGATTTTGCAATAGTATTTTTTTCTTCTGTTTTAATGTATTTGTCTGCCGGGGCAGGCGAAGTATGTATGTCCGCTGCGGTTTTTTTTGCAAATAATTTATCATAATTTTCCCCTCCGCTAAAACCTTTTGCAGTAACCTTTACTTCGGACTCAAACCCGGGCAGTACCTTTGGTTTCGCGGTAATATCTTTTTTTTCCGATTTTTCTTTTTTTGGTTCAGTAACCGGTTCTGTTTTCTTTTCAGATTCAGTTATTTCTTTTTTTAATATCTGCTGCTCGGAAGGAGTGACGGTAGATTTGAAACTAACTTGCTGTATTATCATTTCTTTGACTGAAATAAAAGCAATGACAACAACAATGGCTGTAGCAACACCGCGCATCAAATAATTCCAGTTGAATGCCGGCACAGGTTTCGTTATTTTTTCAGTTTCACCGTCTAATTTTCTATTGAGACGCTGGTAAAAGCCGACCGGTAATGATTTCTTGGGGACACCCGATACAATCTTAACCGCTTGCCGGGTTTCTTCCAGTATCCTTGCACACTTATTGCATTTTGAAATGTGCTCTTCAAAACCGGATAATTCATTGCCGGATAATTTGTCGTCGATATAAAGTGAAATTTTTTCCCTTATTTTGTTACAATCCATTTTCTTCATCCTTAAAATGTTTTATAAGTTTTTCCCTTAACGATTCTCTCGCTCGCGCAATACGGGATTTAACGGTCCCGAGGGGACATTCAAGCAGCGCCGATATTTCCTCATAACTCCGTCCTTCAATATCGCGGAAAACTATCATAATCCTTGCCTGTTCGTCAAGTTCATTTAATGCTTTCTGCACTTTTTCGCTTTTCCGGGTCTGCTCAAGTTCTGACTCGGGACCGGGCGAGAGGTCCGGTAATTCTATACTGAGTTCGCCTCTATTAGTTTCAACAAGTTCATTGAGCGAAAAATATTTCAGGAACGAACGCAGTTTCTCGTATTTAACCTTATTTTTCCAGAGATTTAATGTAATTCTATAAACCCAACTTGAAAAGGTGCATTCTTCTCTGAACTTTGATATGTTCTTAAACGCTTTGATGAATGCGTCCTGCACCAAATCCTCGGCATTAGTGGAATTGCCCGTCAGACGAAATGAGAGATTGTATATTTGTTCCGCGCATTGTCTAACAAGCGATTCAAAAGCATTGCGGTCACCGGCTTGAGCTAATTTAATGAGTTCACTCTGGTTGTTTCCATCAGAAGTCACCATCTCTTCACCTTTTTAGACAACATTATATAAGAAAAGTTCCTGTTTATGCAAATCAAAATATTTATTTAGGTTTTTCTATTTTGAAAATTGCTGATTTAAGAACATTGCCGGATACATCAACGACATCTACTTTCCAATCGCCAAGCCATTCAGGAATAATTGTTTTATTTGACCATGTGCGATGTCTGGGATTTTTTATTGCAAGAGAAATCTCAAACATTTTTTTATTATTATAATACCAGATATGTTTTACTTCTGCGGGTTCTTTTGCTCCCGTAATAACAGTCCAGAAATATACTTTTCCGACTTCCGGTGAAAATACTTCCGATTTATCAACCGGCTCGCGATTCGCAACGCTTTTGCAGAATGCAAAATCTGCTATACTCAGAACCGCGTCAACAGCATCAGGTTTTTCTTCAACCAGATCTGCGCCCACAACCACTCCGCACATAAAACCCATCGCCAACAAAACTGACCTTCCCCTGTTTAGTGGACTCTTTATTTAGTTAAAAAGAACCTTTGTTCGAATTCAAAAGGACTCATATAACCCAGAGACGAATGCTCACTTTTCCGTTTATAATACATCTCAACGTATTCGAATATCACGCGATTCGCTTCTTCTCTCGTCATAAATCTGCACCGATGAATTTTTTCTACCTTTAGCGTATGCACAAAACTTTCTCCGACGGCGTTATCCCAGCAGTCGCCCTTGCGGCTCATGCTCGGCGTTATCTTGTATTCCTTAAGCAG
>JACRDL010000007.1 GCA_016218625.1 Elusimicrobiota bacterium | reverse complement strand
CTTTTGCCATCGGGCACAAAGCGTCCTTTTAGTACGGGTATTGCCTGAGCAGTTTTGTCTTTGATATTATACTTATTTTCACTCGGTATTTCAATGTTCTTATCCATTTTTTTATGTTAATTTCACGCTTTTTTTAGGTATTTTTAGATTTTCATGAAACATACAAGAAAAATACAGATGATATGAAAATTTATTATGAGCATGACAAACATCGATTTGATAACTTTTATTTTGACGGTGGGGGAAAAATAAATAAAAAACTTGTTTCCAATAATCCAAAAGGCGCCTACGAACTTTTTGACTATAAAAACAATAACTACTCTAAATTAAAAATTAAAAAAAGTAATAAATATTATCCCAAAAATGCTACAATTTCTTTTCCTCAAGGTAGTCAAGGTATCATTACATTTGCTCAACAATATAAAATTGTTTGGAGAACAAAATATGCTGCTGGATTCCAATTCTGTGATTGGGAGATTTTATTAGACGGGAATCAGTCATTAACTATTTCTTCGAACAATAAACAAGAAATTTTATATTTATTGTCTCTGCTGAACAGTATAGTTATCAAACTCATTATAGAAAAAAATCTAAAATCCGAAGGAGAACAAGCATTTTTTATAGCAATAACTTCCGTCAAACAATATGTTCGTGTTCCGAAAATCACAAAAGAGAATCAGTTTATCAAAGATGAAATTATCAAGCGGACGGAAGAAATGCTTTTTCTTGAAGAAAAAACGCTTTCTGATTTTATAGATTTTTCCGACGTAATGCTTCAGAAATTTGACGATGTAGAAATTGATGACAGCAACTTAATTTTGAAACATAATGGCGACAAAATAAAACTGAAAATCAAAAGTAATACAAAACTTGTTTCTGAAACAATCCAAAAGGAACTCAAAGAAGAATTAAAGTTAGAAAATAAAAAAATAAACCTTGCCGACCTAAAAAACCTTCCGGTAATTGACTTTGATAAACAAAAACAAATAAAAGATTACATTGATGCTTTGGTCTTTGCTTTATATTTTAATGTTCCTATAAATGAAATCAGTCCAAATAAATCCGACGATATAAAAAATCTTTGTTCAAAAAATAAATATTACCAAATTGTAAATAACATAGGGAAAAATCGGTAGGAAAAATCGGAGGAAAAATCGGGACGTCCTACATTTTTTAGATTTAAAAACTTGGGAAATATTTTGGGAATGCAAATCAAGATGTTTGCTTTCAAGTTTCGTAGTTTCAGGGTTATTGCTTTTAAGTTTCCCGTTTTCCGGTTCACTGTTTTCAGGTCACCTGTTTGCCTACTTTCGTAGTTGCGTAGTTGCGACCGAAGGGAGTCCCTTTAGGGATTGAATAGGTCGGGTTTTACCCTGTTAGAAATGGCGTATCACGCCGTGATATTTCTAACAGGGTTTACCGACGGAAAAGCAAAAAACAGAAAATTTGATTTTTGGAGGTAACAGTGAAAGATTTAGTGATTGCAGAAAGAATAGAAAATAAAATTTATTTCATCAGAGGACAGAAAGTTATGATGGACCATGATTTGGCGGCACTTTATGGTGTTGAAACAAAGGTTTTGATTCAAGCAGTAAAACGGAATTTGGAACGTTTCCCCGAAGATTTTATGTTTTTATTGACGGAAAAAGAGTTCAAAATCTTGAGGTCACAATTTGTGACCTCAAGTTGGGGTGGCCGGCGATACATACCTTATGTATTTACCGAGCAAGGCGTTGCGATGTTGTCAAGTGTTTTGCGGAGTAAAAGAGCAATTCAGGTCAACATCCAGATTATGAGAACATTTACGAAATTGAAGTCGTTACTTGCAACTCATAAAGATTTGCAACGAAAAATAGAAGAAATGGAGAAAAAATACGACCAGCAGTTCAGAGTGGTATTTGATGCTATAAGATCGTTAATAACGCCACCGGAACCTAAACGAAAAAAGATAGGATTTTTATGAAATTTATTAAACTTTGGCTTCCGGTTTTTGTCTGGGGCTATATTATTTATTTTCTTTCCGATATTCCAGGATTGGGAATAGGTTTAGGGATTTTGGATTTAATTTTGCGCAAAGGAGCGCATGTTACGGAGTATTTTATTCTGACAATTCTTCTGATAAGGGCGTTCAGAAGGTCGTTTCGGATGTCGTTTGCGTTTTTGATTTTTTGGCCGTCGCTAATTTCGTTTTTATATGCCGTAAGTGATGAATATCATCAGACATTTATAAAAAACAGATGTGGCACGCCTTGGGATGTGCTGGTTGACGCCGTCGGAATTTTAATTGTTGTATATCTTTATATTAAAAAAGGAAATGTAAAAAATGAAAATTAAATTGGCGAGTAGCGAGTTGCGAGTAGCGGTGGGATTGCTATCCCACAAAATATGGCGAATAGCAATTCGCCCGCTACTTCCTTGCTACTTACTACTCACTGTCTTTACCGGTTGCGGAATTAATTATCAGTTCAAATCGGCAGAAAAATTAAAGGAAGACGGTAAATTCAGCGAGGCAATACAAAAATATGAAAAGATAATTGAAAAAAATCCTGAAAGTCCGAGAGTGCCGGAAGCCGTCTTTAACATAGCAAAAATTTATCATCAAAATATTGAAAACTTTTATGAGGCGAAAAAAAATTACAGAAGAATAATCAACGACTATTCAAATAGCGAATGGGTTGAAGAATCAAAGTCCGCAATGCTTGAAATTGCCGACTATTTTCCGCTGCAAAAATTTGCAAAATGGATTGAGGTTGACTCGGACACTTCCGGAAAATATATGACGGCAAAAAATGAAATTATCGGTGTCTCAGGCGATATTTTTGAAATGACCAGAAATCTTTACACAAGGGGAAATTTTATAAGCGGGTTCAGAAAATATTACAAAAAAACAAATGACGGTTTTTATGAGACGGACAAAGACGGGAAAATAATTTCAACGGTTATGCTTTTACCGGTTGATGCCGGCAAAGAGTGGTCGGTAGGCAATGTGAAATACGCGATAGTTTCCAAAAATGAAGAGGTAACTGTTACCGCCGGCAAATTTTCAAATTGCGTTAAAATAAAAAAACAGATAGTAGGTACATCGTCATGGTCTTACGAATATTTCGCGCCGGAAGTGGGAAAAATTCTTACGACGCAGTCCTCGGGCGGCGCGGAAAAAAGAATAACGGAACTGAAAGAATATACTACCACAGATTACACAGATTGAAAAACGGATTACACAGATAAAACATGCCTCCAAAAAAGTCATCTTCCCAAAATTTTCTATCTCAATTGAATACGGAGCAAAAAAAAGCAGTCCAACACGGAAACGGCCCGCTTTTGATTGTCGCTGGCGCCGGATGCGGAAAAACAACGGTTATAGCAAACCGCATAGCGTATCTTATATCTCAAAAAAAAGCGACCAACGGAAGTCCCTCGTTAGGGGCAAAACCTGATGAAATTCTGGCTCTCACTTTTACCGAAAAAGCCGCCGCCGAAATGCAGGAAAGGGTTGATATGCTTGTGCC
This sequence comes from Elusimicrobiota bacterium, assembly GCA_016218625.1. GTDB lineage: Bacteria > Elusimicrobiota > UBA8919 > UBA8919 > UBA8919 > UBA8919. The sequence continues at coordinate 2,855 of JACRDL010000007.1, read as the reverse complement.
TTACGGTTTTGCGGATGTGTGGATTTCTACATTTCACTCCTTTGGCAACAGAATCTTAGAGGATGAATCAATTTTCTTGGGGTTAACATCCGATTTCAAGGTTATGGCTCAGCCGCAGCAAATTGTCTTTTTCAGGGAACATCTTTTTGAGTTCCCGATGGAAAAATTAAGGCCGCTCGGTAATCCGCAAAAGCATATTGACGCGTTGTTATTTTTATTTTCCCGTCTTAAAGACGAAGATGTCTCTTATGAGGAATACGCAAATTATGTTCAACTGCTGGAAAATGTCGTTAAAAAAGAATCTAAGAACAAAGAACTTGCCGACCAGTTTGCCATTCAGAAAGAAATTTCGGAAATTTATAGGAAATATGAAGAACTTAAAATGCACTATGGATTGATTGATTTCAGCGATCAGGTATGGTTGGGCTTAAAACTTTTCAGGGATCATCCGTCAATACTGAAAAAATACCGTCAAAAGTTCAAATATATTCTTGTGGACGAATTTCAGGACACAAATTATTCTCAATTCCAACTGCTTAAAATTTTACTGAACAGCGAGAAAAACATAACGGTTGTCGGTGATGACGACCAGAGTATTTATAAGTTCCGGGGCGCTGCGATTTCAAACATACTGAACTTTAAGGCGGCATATCCGAAAGCAAAACAGGTCGTGCTTACAAAAAACTACCGTTCCCGTCAGCAGATACTGGATAACGCATATACGCTTGTAAAATATAACAATCCCGACCGCCTGGAAGTGAAAAATAAAATCAACAAGAAACTTGTAAGCGTAAGAGAACATCAGAACATCAGAACATCAGAACATCAGAACGCCGTTTTCCACCACCATTTTGATACCGTCTCCGCTGAGTCGGATTTCGTTGCCGAAAAAATCACTGAACTTATCAGCGTGAATCCGCGTTGCGTTCAGCGTGAATCCGCGTTATCTTTTAAAGATTTCGCAGTTCTTGTCCGTTCCAATAATGATGCAACACCATTTATCAAATCATTCAATGTAAAAAATATTCCATGGCATTTTTCGGGTGGCAGCGGACTTTATGAAAGAGAAGAAATAAAAGTTTTAATATCATTTCTTAAAATTGTCTCCGACTTATCAGACAATGTCTCGCTGTTTCATCTTTCATCATCCGAGATTTACAAAGTGCCGATGGATGATTTAACTATGCTTCTTAACGAATCGTCAAGAAAAAAAAAATCGCTGTACAATGTATTCAATAAGCCAGAAGCGGAAAATATAAGCGCTGAGGGAAAAAAAATAATTAAAAGAATTACCGACGACATCAAAAAATATATTGAGTTGTCTAGGGAGTTGTCAACGGGCGAGGTGCTTTATAAATTTATTAAGGAAACCGGCTGGTTAAAGGAACTTGCCGACGAAAAAAAGAGCGGGTCGGTAGAAAGTGTTTCAAACATCGCCTTATTTTTTGAGATAGTAAAAAATTATTCCGAGATTTCCAAACACGACAAACTTCAATTTTTCACATCTCATCTTTCCGCTCTTATTGAGGCGGGCAGCAATCCAGCGACTGCCGAGGCAGATTTAGATACCGATGCGGTAAATATTTTAACGATTCATAAAGCAAAAGGTCTTGAATTTCCGGTTGTGTTTATGGTTTCATTGGTTCAGGACAAATTTCCGGTAAGACGCAGAAAGGAACGCATAGAAATCCCGGATTCACTTATAAAGGATATTTTACCGGCGGGCGATTTCCACATTCAGGAAGAAAGGCGGCTTTTTTATGTGGGTATGACCAGGGCGAAAGACGAACTTTATCTTACAAGCGCCTGCGATTACGGTGGGCAAAGAGAAAGAAAGGTCAGCCAGTTTGTTTATGAAACGCTTAATCAGGCGAGGGTTAAAATTGCATCAAAAAAACTTCATCCACTTGAGGCGATTAAAAAAAATGAGGTTTTAGAAAATTCGCCTTCCGTCTCAAAATCTACTGCCCCTTGCCGGCTAACGCTGAGTCATTTTCAAATTGACGATTATCTTACCTGTCCTCTGAAATATAAATACATCCACATATTAAAAATTCCGGTTATGGCAAATCATTCCATAATTTACGGAAATGCCATGCACGAAACAATCCAGTTTTATTATAAAAGAAGAATGGAAAACAGGTCGGTTGACCTATCGGAACTCATTAAGAAATTTGAGGCGAACTGGCAGTCGTCGGGCTTTTTATCCCGCGAGCATGAGGAAAAGCGTCTGGAAGAAGGGCGGGAAACGCTCAGGAAATTTTTTCACCGAGAGCAAAAATCCAAAACGGTTCCGAGGTATATAGAAAAAAAGTTTAAATTTAGTTTCGGTGATGATTTCGTTACAGGCAGGTTTGACAGGGTTGATTTGACAAAAAAAGGCGCGGTAATAATTGATTTCAAGACATCAGATATTTCCGACAAAAATGATGCTGACGCCCGTGCAAAAAAAAGCACTCAACTTGCCATATATGCTCTCGCATGGAAAAAAATTGCGGGAAAACTGCCTCAAAAATTGGAACTCCATTTTGTCAACACAGGTGCTGTCGGTTCCGTTGAGCCCGACGATAAGATGACCGAAAAAATAGAAGAAATTATAAAAAAAGTTTCAGACGGAATAAAAAGCGAAAATTTTCCCGCAGCGCCTCAATATCTTTCCTGCAATTACTGCCCGTTTAATAATATCTGCCCGAGTGTAAAAAAATAAAGGGATAATTTAAGTTCAAGGTGTTAGTGCAACACCTGATTGAAAACCTGCTATAATAGGCAGGTATGAAAAAAACATATAAACATTTAACGGAAGCAGAACGTAATTTAATTGTCGTAATGGTGAATCGTAACAAATCAGTTCAGGG
>JACRDL010000105.1 GCA_016218625.1 Elusimicrobiota bacterium | reverse complement strand
GTCCTTTTGCCATCGGGCACAAAGCGTCCTTTTAGTACGGGTATTGCCTGAGCAGTTTTGTCTTTGATATTATACTTATTTTCACTCGGTATTTCAATGTTCTTATCCATTTTTTTATGTTAATTTCACGCTTTTTTTAGGGATTAAATGACGTTTTTATTTTAATTTATTTAACACTTTTTCCGTTATATCCTGTGCGTCCTCTCCGTAAATAAGATTGCAGGAGTCAACTAATACGGTAAGTCCTTCCTCGGAAGATACCTCTTTTATGGCATCGTAAATTTTTCCCATTATGTTTTTTTTCGCCTTGTTGTTTATATCCTTTTCTTCCTGTTTTGTGGCAGCAATATATTTTTCAAGTTCGCTTTTTTGTTTTTCCAGTGCAACTTTTTTTGTTTCTATATCTGCGGTCGTAAATGTAGGGGATGATATTTGTGTTACAGTTTCGGTGTCTACGACAACAACGGTTTCCGTGGAAGATGATATATTCATACCTTCGGCAATTGCGGTAACTTTTGCGATTTCTTTAGCTTTTTTTTGTTCTTCGCCATATTTTTGGAGTTGTTCTTCCATCTGTTTTATTTCCAGTTCCGTTGTATCAATTTGTGACTGAAAATTTTTTATATTTTCTTTTCGGGTATTGAGGTTTGCGGATAATTCGTCCTTGATTTTTTTTGCGTCGGGACATTCATCCATAATGCGATTCATATTTACGCATCCGATTCTCTGTATTGAAATTGTGGCGGAATAAATAAAGGTAGAAAGGTAGAAAGGTAGAAAGGTAGAAAGGGAAATCCATCTCCAATTTCCGTGTCTGTTCTGCGTTATGTTCCGTGTCTGTTCTGCGTTTTTCATCAAAACACCTGTCCCATCGTGAAATAAAATTGCGATAATTGTTCGCCGGGTTTATGATTAAATCCGTATCCCCAGTCAATTCTAATAGGGAGCACCGGCATAGGTCTTATGCGTATCCCGAATCCCGCACCGGTTTTAAGTTGGTTTTCTTCGGAGCCAATTTCCAAACTCACATTGTCACTTTTGCGCCAGGATCCGCCTATATCAGCAAATATAGCGGCGGATAAAATGGAACGCCCTTTTTCTTGAACAATTGGGAATTTATACTCCAGATTAGATACAAAAATTATTTTTCCTTTTTCAGGCGGTCCTATTTCTCCGAAATCATAACCGCGCACCGTATCAGCTCCGCCCAAGAAATATCTTTCATAGATAGGAACTTCTTCCGACGGTGAAAATTCCTTAACATATGATATGCGTGAATTAAATCCGAGTACAAATTTCCAGAATGTCGGAATAAATTTTGATGTTATTAATGTGGGTTTGTAAAAATTAACAGTTCCGCCCAAGGGCCCGCCCGCAAGTTTTATCGAGAGAGAATGTTTGGAACCTCTGGTTGTGTCAAACACATTATCCCTCGTATCGCGGCTAATTGCGGAGGTCAATGAGGAAGAAACATCCTTGGAAGCGGTTATCTGGCTCGTCAGGTCGCTGTCTATATCAAAAACCTCCACTTCTTCATATGCATATGTAAAATTAAGATATGAAATATCCGAGAGTGGTTTGCCTATGCGTATGTCGCCCCCTCTTCTTCTTTCCCTGTAAGCGGTTGAATCGCTGCCGTAACTTCTCCAGACAGTCGTATTAAAAACATCCGCTCCAAATAAAAGTTTTTTTCTGAAAAGATAGGGCTCGGTAAATCCGATTTCGTAATTTTGCCGACGGGCGCCGAACTCATATGTAAGATTTAATTTCTGTCCTCTGCCGAACAGATTTAATTCGGTGACCTGAACAGTTCCCACGACTTTATCAACGGACGAGTACCCCGCTCCGAGAGAAATGAGTCCGGTTTTATCTTCCTCTACCTCAATAGCAAGGTTGGCTTCATCGGGTTCCTTTGTTTCTTCAATATCAACTTTTATATCCTTGAAAAATCCTAGATTGTAAAGCCGCTCCTGACTTCTGGCGATACGTCCTACGGCAAAAACATCCCCTTCTTTTACGAGGAGTTCCCTTTTTATCACAAATTCTTTTGTCTTGGTGTTTCCGTCAATATATATTCTGTCAATATAAACAATGCTGTTTTCGGTAATTGTGAAAGATGAATTAACAACACCTGTTTCGTCATTTTTATTAAGCGTTGATTCAAACTTAGCACGGATATATCCCTTATCGCCGTAAAGTGATTTAATGTTTGATTCATTTCCTTCATATTTGGATTGATTGAAAATTTCACCTTCTTTGAAATCAAAGACCTTTAATAATTCATTTTCGGAAAACACGGTGTTTCCTGAAAAATTAACTCTTCCGTTTTTATATTTTTTTCCTTCGTCAATTTTAATTTTTATAAACATTTTCGTACGGGTGTCATTATAGGTAATTTCCTCCGCATCTATTTTTACCGATAGATATCCGTGGTCTTTGTAAAATGATTCCACTTTTTTAATATCGTCTTTAAATGTTTCGTCTCTATAGACCTTTTTTCTTTTTGTTGCAAAAAGTTTTTTGATTTTTTTCGGTTTGAAACTTGTAACCCCGGAAATTGTAACATCGCCTATAAGTATTTTATTACCCTCAGTAATTGCGAAAGTGACGGTTGCGAAGCCGGTTATATCGTCGGTTGTGGAAAAATCGCCGACATTCACATCGGCGTAGCCCTTATCCTTGTAAAGCGTGGTTATTTTACCGATGTCATCCTGAATTTTTCTGGTATCATAGCCCTCTTTTTCTTTTGAGGAAATTTCTTCTTTAAGTTTTCTATTAGAAAATTCTTTATTGCCTTTGAATTCAACCTTTTTTATTATAAGTTTTTCCTGTACAATAAAGATTACTTTTAAGCCGTCTTTGAAATCCGAGACATCAGCCGCAACATCCGAGAAAAGTCCGAGTTTATAAATGTTTGAAATATCCTCGTCAACAAGTTTCTGGTCAAATAAATCGCCTTTGCTTATTTTAAGAACATCTTTTACTACCCGCACTTTGACATTTCTCAAACCCGAGAACTCAACAGCCCTGATTTTTTTCGGTTTCAAATCTTGGCAGATGAGCAAAGTTAGAGTCACCATTCCACATAAAAAAAACAAAATAATTTTCTTATTCATAATTTTTAATTATACAAAGTTTAGAATAAAAAGTCAAGTTTTTTATTATTTTTTAACCACGAATTAACACGAATAAGCACGAATAAATTCGTGCCTACATATAATTTCTAATTAGTGTCCATTCGTGATAATATTCTCTGTGTTCATCGGTGATTACTTTTCTTTTTTTTCGGGTGTGGTTCCGAATCGCCAGTATTTTTCAAAGAAAAACTTACTTTCTCCTGATTCATTTTTTTCAATTTCCTGTGTGGTTCTGAACATTATTCCGTTTTTCATTCTGTAAGATAATTCAATTTCATGTTTTAATGAAAGTTTGTTTTCAAATTCGTCAAACTTTATTCCGTAGCCGGCCGAAAATCCCCGCGCGAATGATTTGCCTATTTGCACTTTTGTACCTTTGTATAACTCAAGAACGGATGGTTGTGTGCCGGCCGGTTGCGGTGTAGATGGAGATTCTCGTTTTATAGCAAACTTATCAATAAATCCGGTCCGTTTAAGGAGAGATTTTACAAAGGGAGTCATCAATAATGTATCAACTGCTTTTGATATTTCTTCTGCAGAAAACGGCTGTTTTTGCTTTGTGTCCGCGAAACCCATTGCTGCCCGTGCAGAAAGTTGTTCGTCCGTTTGCGGATTTGTTTTTGATGAGAATCTCGGTTTTACATTATCAAGAGGTCCTCTGTCAACCGTTAAAATTATCGTTTCGGGAACATATTCAGTTATCATTTGATGCGTTGCCAAATCCTCTCTACGTTTTTCAATTTCCGTATCTGTTTCCGCTCTGCCGGACAAAAAAAGATTGCTCTTTTCCGCTTCAAAGATTGCCTCTATTATTGTAAAGTTCCGTCCGAGATAATCCAACTCGCCCCGCAGTGCTTCAACTTTGCCTGTGACAAGCGGCGATGGACCTCTGCCATGCAGCAATAATTCGCCCCTGGCTTCAACCGATGCAAAGTCCCTTTCGTACCAGCAGTCCTTTCCGGCAATTATTTTTAAGTTCCAGTTTGCATTTTTTAAAAAACCCCAACTTCCTTCCTCGCTTTCTTCTCCGGGATATGTGAATCTGGCGTTTGATATTTTCATATAACCGTCTATATTCCAGTTATCCGGCACTCCGAAAAATTTTATATCCGTATTAATTTTTGCTTTTGAGGGATTGGATATCGCCGCCGCCCCGCCTGACTTTATATTCAAGTCATTTATTGTAACGGGAATGTCTTTCTGCGGCGTTAAGAGATGAAAGTTGAAATCGCCGAGGTTAAAGCCGTCCGCAATTATCATTTCGCCGTTAATAGAAATGGGTTCTTTGTCTATCAATGCATCCATCCGTTTTAATTTTATAATTTTGCCTGTAAAATCAATTTCACATTTTGCATCGGTTAATTTTTTGAATATATTATTAAGTTGAATTTCCTCCGCCTTTGCCGTGAAATCGCCTTTTACATCGGGTTTGTTCAGTGTCCCTCGGATATCAACATTTGCAGAAAAGTTTCCTTTCGCTTTTTTTACCGATTTTGTCAAAGATGAAAGTATTGCCAAATCGCCGTTTGCAACTTTAAGCATTATATCAATAGGTCGGTCGGCAAGTTTCTTTTTTGCATCAGGGGTTATCGGTAGCGGCGCAGTTCCCTCTCCTTCAAATGAATAAAATTTTTCACGGGAAATTTTCAGATATTTTAAATCCAGAATATTTTCTTTTAACTGAAAAAATACCGACGCGAGGTCAAAACCAAGATTTTCTATTTTTCCGTTATTAGAACTCAAAAGACAGGTAATGGTCGGCTCTTGTGGTTTACCTGTTGCTTTTAGATTGAAATTGGTATTTCCATCCGCCGTAATTTTTATATCAAACAGATTTAAAAGGTCGCCCATTGAAATATTTTCACCCTCGGCGGTTATATCCATAGTATCATTTTTCAGAGAACCGTTTAGATAAAACAATCTTTTGCCTGATTCAAATATTGAAAAATTATTTATGGAAAATTCCGCCGGTTTTGAAAAATCCACCGTTCCTATTATTTGAGTTGGCTTTCCCATTTCGGGAATAAATCGCATAACTCCGCCGGTGTATTCAATGTAATGTTTTGAGTTCTTAAGTTGTTTTTGGTTTATCCATAACCCTGCGGTTGAAATATCGGCTTTAACGGTATCTTTGTGCAATGTGCCGTCGGCGTCGATACCTCCGAAAAGTGTAATTCCCGGTAACTTGAGATTTCGTATTTCCGCTATTATTCTAAAAACAATCTCTTTTGAAAAATCAATATATGTGTCGGGCAGGATTTTTATATTTGTGTCCGACCATTTTATATCTCCTTTTGAAAAAAGTATTTTTTTGCTTTTAAGCGAGCATTTCCCGGAAATTAAATCAACGGTTCTGTTTTCAACCGCGATGTTTTTACCGGAGAAATCCGCCGTAATCTGCGGGTCGATCATCTCACCGAATATATTCAATTCAATTGTCTGCCAAGTTCCGGATAAGAGGTATGTGCTCTTTAATAAATCATAAAGAGTATTTGTTTTTAGGTTATTTAAGGAAATGTTTAATCCGGAAAATTCCTTTTTGCTCAAATCAATAATTCCAGAAATTTCTGCTGTTGCTCCGTCAACAGATAATTTTGACTCCTCAATTTTTAACAAATCATGATTTATCAAAATTTTACCGTATCCTTTTGCTGCCTTTTCATAAATTCTTCCGTCAAAATAGTAGCCGGTAAGCACCTGCGGATTGTTTATGTTTCCTCGCACGGTAATTTTTCCGACAAAAGGACCCTGTAAATTTCTATTAAAGTTTTCAGCATCAAGGGTAAAATCAATATCGGATGATAGATATTTTGATGAAATAAAATAGTCGGCGCTTCCCACAATTTTATCGCCCCATTTAATTTTTTTAATATCTATTTTTTTCCCGTCATAATTTCCATATGCGGAAAATTTTTCGGAAATTTTATCAATCGCCAGTTTATCGGATGCAATTTTGAACTGAATAAAATCGTCCGTCTGCCCGTAGGCTCGGCGAGCAGATTTTTTTCCCGTAAGTTCTAAATCACCGTTTATTGTCTTTCCCGATATTGCCAGTTCGTCAAGTTTTAGAATAAGGTTAAATCCATTCTTATCTATTTCGCCGGAAAGTCGCATTGATGTTTTTGATGCTTTTTGCTGCACGGCGAATTCCGTAATGATCAGTTTTGACATTTTTGTCTCAAAGGAAGTAACGATTAAATCATATGGAATGTTTTTAAAAATTTTTCCGCGGGTTATCACTAATGTCCCTTGCGGTTTCGGATTATTTAAGTTTCCCATCCAGTTTATTTTACCCGATATATTGCCGGATATAACATCGGAACTGATGCCGACAAATGGCAGAATTATATTGCTGTTGCATCTGGAAAGATTAAGATAACCGGATGTCTCCTTAAAGGGACTTCTCTTGTGGGGACTTCCTTCGGTCGCTTTGGTCGCATTTTTCTTTATTTTAATTTCGCCAGTTAACCCGTCGGTTTTTAGATCTTTTATTTGTAAACCGTCAATATTATATAAAAGTTTTCCAGATAGAGATGTCGTGCTGCCATTGACAGTTATATTATCCGAGGAAAATGATGCCGTAATTTCCATATTTGAAGAATTGACATTTTTAAGTTTTCCGATTAGTCCGATTTTGCCGCCGATATTTTTGCCGAGTAATGACATATCAAAATTATGCGAATTAAAGTTAATTCCGTCGTATTTTCCGGAAAATAAAATTTCCGTATCATCGTACTTAAATGTCCCTTTTGTAATTTTTGACTTATCGCCTTCTATATTTACGGCTAAATTAGACCCGAACATTTTAATAAAACCCTTGCCGTTTTCCCATGAAATCCTGCCCGAAACATTTTTTGACGACTTTTCTTTAAAAGAAAAATCGTCCGCTTTTATATTGCCTTTAATTTTCGGGTTTTCCCAAGTCCCGAGTATTTTTAAATCAAGTGCACAGGTTGCGGAAACATAATCCGACTGAATCTTCATATCACGAAAGATTATGGATAAATCAAGATTGTTTTTCTGTATTTTGCCGGTTAGAAGTGCATCACCGTTCAATGCCGTTGCCGTTGAGTTAACAATGCATTCCTCATTAGACAAAGTTAAATCTGTTCTTACATTTTTTAATGAAATAATGTTTGCTATTCTTATATCGTTCTGTTTTATATTTAATGTTAGTTTCTTATCGGGCAGTTGATATGAACCGTCAAACGACGCAGTATTTTCCGGCAGATATTGAAAAGTGGTTCCGGGCAAAAGATGTTCTGCAAATTTTCTTAAATTGTTTATGTTGCCGGACACCTGCGAGTTAATTTTAAGATTTTCAAAAATTATGTTTGTGTCTGATTTGAGGTTAAATTCGTCCGAATTTAATTTGCTGGAAAGATTGAAATTGCCGTTAGAACCTCTGATGTTGAAGGAACCCGTGAGTTTTTCTAAATTATTGAAGTTTGTATTTTTTATAGTACCTTTCAATTTCACAGATGAGTTCCTGTTAATCATTCCGGCCACTTCTATTTGTGATGAAAAATTGTTTTTGCCATGCATAATTACGATGGCTTTCGATTTTATGGCATAATCATTATTTTTGTTGACCGCTTCAAGATTGATGTTGTTGACGGAAGTGTTGCCGAAAGTAGCCGTTCCGCCGAGTATGGAAATTTTTGCAGGTAATAAAAATGCAGGTTTTTTTTCAGATTTTTTCATGCGAATATTTTTTATGGCAGGTATATTAACTTGCGGGTTGACAAGAGTTATGCTTTCAATTGAATCCAGTCCTTTATTTATTTTTTTTAGATTGACGGAAATAACCGCTTCCTCACAGTTAAATCCTTCAAATTGTATTTTTTTTAGAACTATTTTATTGACAGGAAGCCAGACCACTTTTTCTATTTTTACCGGTCTTGATAATGCAACTGTAAGTTGCGACTGTGCAAGATATTTTAGCGAGGTTGTAAAAATGTTAAGCCGTATAAAAAGGTATACGCCGGCAGTTAACGCTGTAAATACAGATAAAATTAAAATTATTTTTTTCATTCATCCAGTTTGTTTTTTTTCCGTTTTCTTAAAAGTAAAAAAATTTCGCCCAGTGACATTGTCAGCGACTTAAATGTTTTTTTTGTTTTAAGAAGTCCGCTATATGCGATCCCGTATCGTTTATAATATTTTTCTTTTAACCGTTCTTCATCTTTTAATTTTTCCATATTTTTATTCGCTCCGCTGCTATGCGAATTATCGCAAATCTAACGCAATTATTCGCGTTTCCTTCTAATGTGATACAGTTGAAAAACCTCTTTTTGATGTCATTCTGAGTGAAACGAAGAATCTCGGTTCGTCGAAAAACGGATTCTTCACTCCGTTCAGAATGACACATCAGCGTTATTCCGCGTAACTATCTGCGTTTATCCGCTTCTATTCCTCAATGTGTTAACTTTTGTGCGAGTGTTTTACAGGCATCACGCAGTCCTACTGCTGAATATGCCTCTGCATTTTCTGAATTCAATATCTTTCCTGTTTCAACATCTACAAGATTTACCGTGATAAAAAATGTATCCATAAGTTTTGAGAGCGAGCCGACAACCATCTGCTGAACATTCAAGATTTTACCAATTTGCACTGCGCATTCTGAAGTTGTGCAACCGGTCTGTTGAAATGCCGCCTCGGCTAATATCTTACTCATATTTGCCTTTTCTACAACATTAAATCCACCAATATTTACAAGTGCTGTCCTTAAAAAATCAGCGACCGTGGATGATTCTGCTGCTGAAACATCTTTTGCAGTAAAGTCAGCAACGGCAAGATTTGTCAATTTAACGGGTTCGCTTACTTCCACCGGTTCCTTGACTTCCTGTTCTTTCTGGGCAGTGGTCGGGAAATAATAATACAAAGATAAATTTGCTATCCATTCAACACCGCTTACATTGAAATCATCTGATTCCAAGCCAATAAATGTAGGTGAAAAATCTAAAGCAAGTGACAGCCTTTTCGTCAAGAAACACTCACCACCAATAAACAATGCTCCTTCATAGCCCGTGCCTTTTATGTCCAGCGTGTCAAATGTAATATAGCCAAATTCCGGTCCAACAAAACTTTTTAATTTTTCGCCTGAATAAAAATTCCAGTATCCGCGGCATGCATATACATTTATGCCGTCGCCTGTTGCCCATTTTATTTCGGAGCCATATCGTCCAGAAAAATTATATTTTACGCCAAGATAGGGATAACCCAAGCCAATGCCTAACTCCGCCTGACAATGTTGAATTAGCAAACTTGAAAATAAAAAACTAACAATAATAAATTTTTTCATTTTTCTATGGTTTCCATTTTGCATATTTAAGGTTTCCATTTGTTGCATCGTAATACGAAATATGAGGATTATTATTAGAATCAACTGCTATAGAAGTATCACTGCCTACATTGTCTGTTGAATCCACTGTCTGGATACTCCAGGAAGCGCCAGTCCATTTTGCATATTTGAGATCTCTGTTTGTCCAATCGCAGTAAGAAATGTGAGGATAGTTGTTTGTATCAAGATCTATAGATGACCAGGCACCGACATTACCTACAGAATCTACTGTTTGAATATTCCAAGAAGAACCGGTCCACTTTGCATATTTTAAATCTTGATTTGGTAAGTCGTCCTTATAGCTGATATGTGGATAATTATTTGTATCAAGTGCTATGGAAGTATCAAATCCTACATCACCTGCCGAGTCAATGGTTGAAGTTGCCCAAGAAGAACCGGTCCACTTTGCATATTTGAGGTCACCGTTTGTTGCATCCCGATAAGAAATATGAGGATAATTATTTGTATCAAGTGCTATGGAAGTGTTCCATCCCACGGAACCTGCTGAATCTATTGTAGTTGTATACCAATAAGTTCCTGTCCATGACCCATATTTGAGATCGTAATTTGTGTTATCAACATAAGCAATATGGGGACAGTTGTTTGTGTCAAGCAATATAGAAATACCCCAGTAACCTATATCCCCTGTTGAGTCAACTGTTACAATATACCATGAAGAACCAGTCCAACTGGCATATTTGAGATCATAGTTTGTATTATCATAATAAGCAATGTGACAACGATGATTTGTATCAATCGCTATTGAGCTATATTTGCCCACATCGCCAGATGTGTCAACGGTTGTCTTATCCCAGTCAGTGCCAGTCCATTTTGCATATTTAAGGTCACTGTTTGTGACATCATAATAACTCATATGTATCTCATTAGTTGTCGTATCGATGGCTATATCTGTCCAGTAATTACCCACATCACCTGCCGAGTCAACTGTCTGTATTTCCCAATAGCTGTTCGCACTCACATTCACACCCTTTGAGGCACTGCCACCCTTACCATCAGAAACAGTGCAGGAGATTGTGTATGTGCTTGACGATGCAGGAGCTGTCCATGTAACTTGTGAACCAGTGCCAGATATTATCCCATCTGTCTTTGTCCAACTATAACTCAATGTATCGCCATCAGAGTCGGATGCGGTGCAGGTAATTGTGGACACACCATTTGTATAAACAGATGTCGTGTTGGCTGTAAGCGATGATATTATTGGAGAATGATTGACACTTTCATCTTTTTTATCATTTAATTGTTTTACCTTATTTTTTACTCCCGATATTATTCCAAAATGCAGTTTCCCGCTGGCATATAGACAATAGGAAGGCATAAAAATAACAAAGGAAGTAAACAAAATTAAAATTAATTTTTTCATATTTTCAACATTGCTGATGGTCTTTCCGTGTCAGACTTGAAATTTTCAAACTTTACAGAGATTGCCACGAGCCGATAAGTCGGCTCTCGCAATGACAACCGCAGGGAAAATTGGGGACATTCCCTAATTTTATATTCATATTAGAAGTTTTCTTACACGGATTTTTCCTTCACTTGCTACAATAAAACGGTTAAAAATATGACTGCTATTAAACTCAAAAATTTTCTCTAACGCCATAATTTTAAGTACCGGGAACTCTACTTTAAACCGAAACAGAATAACTCCACAACTCGGTAATTTCTCCCGATAAATGAGATATCCGAAATCCTTATCATTTGTAATTACAATTCTTTCTTCTTTATATGCTTGTTGAAGTAAAAAGCGATCTTCCCGAGAAATAAATTCTTCCAAAGCAACAAGCACATCGTAACCTTTTTGTTTCAGAAAGAGAACAACCGACTGTCCAACATTTTCGTCAACAAGAAATTTCATTCAGATACCGTCAAACATTGACCAAAGGATAAATTTCTTCCCCTTCAATTACTTTCTCTGCGTACAATAAAGCAGCCTGAATATCCTCTTTTGATATTGAAGGATACTCTTTAATAATTTCTTTCTCTTTCCACCCTTGAGCGACAAGTTTAATTACCAACTCTACGGGAATTCGTGTGCCATGGATAATTGGTTTGCCCAAAAGAATTTTGGAATTGATTTCAATACGCTTTTCAAATTCTTCCATTTGTTCGGCGGTTAGCATATTTTTAGATGAAATTTTATATATTCCCAATTGTTCACTAACTTTTAATTGCTTACGCATCTTTTCTACCTCCTGAAAATAAAATTTTAAGTTTTTGTCTCGGCAAACCCGGACTTAAACATAAGTTTCTTAATATCCGCGGAATAATCAATTTCTATTTTTGTGCCTTTTGGGATTTTTTTGGAAAGAATTTCTTCCGCAAGGCAATCCTCAAGGTATTTTGAAATCGTTCTGTTTAAGGGTCTTGCCCCGTATTGCGGGTCAAATCCCTTTTCCAGCAGGAAATTTTTTGCTTCGTCGGTTAAATTAACGGAAAATCCCTGCTGCCTGGTTTTTTTTGATACCCTCTCAAGTAGTAAGTCAAGTATTTTTCTCATATCATCCCGGTCAAGCGGATGGAAAACAATTATATCGTCAAGACGGTTTATAAATTCCGGGTTCAGCGTTTTTTTCAGTTCTTCCAGAACGGTTTCTTTCATTGAAGAAAAATCTTTTTGTGGCTCTTCCTGAACAAGAAAACCTAATGATTTGCCTTTTGATATAAGCCGCGCCCCTATATTTGATGTCATAAGAATTATTGTGTTTTTGAAGTTGACTTTATGTCCGAGATTGTCGGTTAAAATTCCCGTGTCCATTATCTGAAGAAGTATGTTTAACACATCCGGATGCGCTTTTTCAATTTCATCAAGCAAAATTACCGAGTAGGGTTTGCGCCGCACCTTTTCGGTGAGTTGTCCGCCTTCGTCGTATCCGACATATCCGGGCGGCGCGCCTATAAGATGAGATACTGAAAACTTTTCCATGTATTCCGACATATCAAGGCGAATTAAGGAATCCTCGTGCCCGAACATAAACTCTGCGAGCGCTTTTGCCAGTTCCGTTTTTCCGACACCCGTAGGGCCCAGAAATATAAATGTTCCGATGGGCTTTTTGGGGTCTTTGAGCCCGGTCCGCGTTCGTCTTATGGCATGTGATATGGATACAATCGCTTCGTTCTGACCGATTATTCTTTTGTGAAGTTCATCCTCCATTTTCAGAAGTCGTCCGGATTCTTTTTCGGTAAGTTTTGTCGGAGGAATTCCCGTCCATTTTGAAACAATTCCGGCAACATCTTCTTCTGTAATTGTGGGCTTTACAAAGTTGAGCGTCTGCCTCCATTTCTTTTTATCGTCGGCAAGTTTGCGTCTTAATTCTTCCTCTTTATCTCGCAGTTTTGCGGCATTTTCAAATTCCTGATCGTTGACTGCTTTATCCTTTTCAATCATGGTGTTTTCAATTTCTATTTCTTTATTCTTAAACTCCGGCGGCATTGATGTCATTTTAAGATGTGCCCTACTTCCCGCCTCATCCAAAAGGTCAATCGCTTTATCCGGAAGATACCTGTCGGTTATATATCTGTCGGATAATTCCACCGCGGCGACAATTGATTCATCGGAATATTTTACTTTGTGGTGCATTTCGTATTTTTCTTTAAGTCCCTGTAAAATTTTTACCGTTTCTTCAACGCTCGGCGGATTTACAGTTATAGGCTGAAATCTTCTTTCTAATGCCGCATCATGTTCAATATGTTTTCTGTATTCGGAAAAAGTTGTGGCGCCGATACATTGAAGTTCCCCGCGTGCTAACGCCGGTTTCAGCATGTTTGATGCGTCAATTGCGCCCTCTGCTGCCCCTGCGCCTATGACCGTGTGAAGTTCATCTATAAAAAGAATTATGTTGGATTTTGCCGCCCGTATTTCATCCATTATATTTTTAAGCCGCTGTTCAAATTCTCCTCTGTATTTTGTGCCGGCAACAACTCCAGATAAATCAAGGGTAATAACCCGTTTGTTAAGTAAAATTTCAGGCGCATCCTGATTTATGATTTTCTGCGCAAGTCCCTCGACAATTGCCGTTTTACCGACGCCGGGATCACCGACTAAAACAGGATTATTTTTTGTCCGACGAGATAAAATCTGAACCAGCCGTTCAATTTCCGTCTCCCGTCCTATTACGGGGTCAAGTTTTTCCTCCCGAGACATTTCCGTTAAATCGCGTCCGAATTCGTCAAGGGTAGGCGTTTTGGATTTATGCTTGTGAAGTGGCAACGGCGGAGTATGTGTTGTATCACCGAGCATATTTATTATTTCTTCCTTAACTAAATCATATGTTAAGCCGAAATTCTCAAGTATTGTCGTTGTTTTTAAGTCGGGATTTTTAAGAAGTCCGAGAAGAATATACTCGGTGCCGACATAACTGTGCGCCATTTTTTGTGCTTCTTCAATAGCGTATTCTAAAACCTTTCTTGCTTTCGGGGTTAAAGGAAGTTCGCCGTACTGGAGAAGGTTGTCTCCGACGGGCAGCGATTTTTCAATTTCAATTTTTATTCTCGCCGTATGAACGCTTAAATTTGATATTATCGTGGCAGCGACGCCGTCGTCAAGATCTAAAAGTCCCAATAAAATATGCTCCGGCGTAATGGAGTCATGGTTTAACCGTTTTGCCTCTTCCTGCGCAAGCCGTATCGCTCTCTGTGCCCTTTCGGTAAATCTGTTATACATAATAATATCAGTGAACGACAGTGAACAGAAGTGATGAAACAGTGAGCAAAAGTGAACAACCTTTATTTCTTTTCACTTTCTTTCACTTTCTCTCACTTCCTTTCACTGTCCCATCACTACCTCTATCTGACCGTCAACTAATTTTATTTTTCTTGAACATTTAGATGCAACTTCCTCATTATGTGTTGCCAAAATCAAAGTGAAATTATAGTCCGAGTGAAGTTGCATAATTAAGTCAATAACTTTCTCGCCCGTTGCTTTGTCAAGATTTCCTGTCGGCTCGTCGGCAATAAAAATCTGCGGCGAATTTACAAGCGCGCGTGCTATTGCGATGCGCTGCTGTTCCCCGCCTGAAAGTTCCGACGGCAAATGTGCCGCTCGCAAGGTCAGTCCTACTTCCGATATGAGTTTATGCGCCTTTTTTTTTGCATCCGGTTTATTATCTGCTGAAATTAGTGACGGCATCATAATGTTTTCAATCGCCGTGAACTCCGGCAGAAGATTGTAAAACTGGAACGCAAACCCGATTGATTCATTTCTGAAACTTGAGAGTGTTTTTTCCGTTATATTGTCGTTTAAGCCGTCTACAAAAATAACGCCGGATGTTGGCTTATCCATCAGACCTAAAATATGCAGAAGTGTTGATTTTCCGGCGCCCGACGGGCCTGTAACCGCCACCGTTTCCCCTCTTTTTATGTCAAGGGAAACCCCTTTTAGCACGGCAACATCAATTTTGCCGTCGGTATATTTTTTCGTAATGTTCTCGCATCGTATAATAAAATTATTCATAACGAATCGCTTCGCAGGGCTCTATTCTTGACGCTTTCCATGCAGGATAAATCGCCGCCAGAAGCGCAATAATCATACTTACAAAAATTATCAGAATTATATCGGAAAGAATTATTTTTACTGGCAGTTTATCAATGTAATACACATCAGCGGGTAGTTTAATAAATTTATATTTTTTAAGAATAAAAGATATTGAAATTCCGAGTATCGTTCCGGCTGCCGTTCCGATTATGCCGATAATAAATCCGAGATAAAGAAAAATTTTCATAATTGAGAGTTGCTGCGTCCCGATTGCTTTTAACACTCCTATTGAGTGTATTTTTTCAACCGTCGTTACTATAAGAAGCGAAATTATGTTAAAAGTTGCGACTATAATAATGAGCGTTAAAATAAGAAACATCACAAACTTTTCCAGTTTCAGAGCAGAAAAAAGATTTTTATTCATTTCATTCCACGATTTAACGGTGTAGCCAAAACCCAATTTGTTTTTAATTGCCGATGCCGTTTTATCCGAATGAAAAATGTTGTCGGTTTTCACCTCCAAACCGGTAATACCTTCTTTGCCAAAAAGCCGCTTCGCATCGGAGAAATTCATATAAACAAGAGATGAGTCATACTCGTACATTCCGGAATCAAATATATCAGAGACGGTGAATTTTTCCATCCGCGGCATAATTCCGAATGCTGAAGTTTGTCCAAACGGCGAGACAAGAATTATTTCATCGCCGACGGAGACCAAAAGATTTTTAGAAAGTTCAATTCCGATAAAAACCGTTTTTTCTTTTAATACGCCGATATTTTTGTTTTTGAGAATTTTTTCTATAGAAATTATTTTTTTTTCTTCTTCCGGAATTATTCCTTTTACGGCAACACCGGTTACATTTTTACCCTTTCTTAAAATCATCTGACCGTAAAGAATTTTTGATGTATTCAGAACACCTTTTATATTTAACGCTTCTTTTGGTATTTCGGAATCTGAAAAAACCGTGATGTGCGGACTTAAAGACAGAATTTTTTCTTTAATATCCGTCTGAAAACCGTTCATTACCGAAATAGTTATTATAAGCGCCGCAACACCCACGGCGATTCCGGATATGGAAATTACCGTCAAAAGCGCGCTGAAAAACTTTTTTCTTGTCGCCCAAAAATATCTTAAAGCAATAAATTTTTCAAAGTTCATTTCTATATTATACCATTCAGTATATTATTCATACAGTTAGTATGCCATTCGTTTCCATTTGGCTGATTGTCCTTTGCCGAGGCTTTTAATTTTCTTTTTTTTCCGCATTATATCCAACACTTTTTTAATCATCACACGGCTTACGGCAAGACATTCTTTTTCTATATCGCTTATAGAAAATTCACCTAATTGTTTTTCTATGGCTTTTATAACAATTTCTGTCTTTACGCCCCTTGCCGGTTTTACATTCCCCGCTCTCTCTTCAAATTCCTTATAGGCACTAAGCACAGTTCCAAGAAAAAAATGAAACCACGGCATTACATCGTGTTTTAACTCGTGCCATCTCTGCGAACTTTTATTTAATACTTCGTAGTAAGTTTCCTTGGATTGCTCAATAATACGTTCCAAACTTATATATTTACCGACGACAAAACCATGCTGATATAATGCAAGTAATGTCAACAGTCGCGAGACCCTGCCGTTGCCGTCTCTGAAAGGATGAATGCATAGAAAATCAAGAATTAGGCAGGCGGTTGAATACAGTGACGGATATTTCTTATGATTGACGCTGTTTTCGTAGGCAAGGCATAATTGTTTCATCACATTGGGTGTTTGTTTTGCACTAACGGGTTTGAAAATTACTTCAATACTTCCGTCCGGATTTTTGCGGATAATATCGTTGTCTTTTTCCTTCCATTTGCCTGCATCCCACGCTTCGCCGTGACTTAAGCGGTGCAACTCCTTTATCGTCTCGGGTGTTATTCTCAGACCTTCATATTTTTTGTGAATTAAATCAAGGGCTTTGTGGTAACCGGCAACTTCTTCTTCCGAACGGTCGCGGGGTTTGCTGCGGCCGAGAATTAATGGTTTCAGGCGGTTTTTTTCTATCGTTACGCCTTCAATACGGTTTGACGACTCGGCGCTTTCAATTAAAGCCGCATCCAGCAACGCTTTCAAAACCTGCGGCGACTGTTTGATATACAAATCCTGTTTGCCCTTGTGTTCGGAAATGGAGGTCATCAGCCATACCGCACCCAAAGGCAATTTTATATTTTCGTTTCTAAACGAGTTCATAATTTTTTATTCTTAAAGATTACCAATGGCTATAAGTAATTTTTTGTGCCCTTCAATTTGTTTGGCGATTTTTTTAAATTTACTGAAAAATTCTTTTTGTGAATTCGGGTTATGTAAAAAAAACTCATAATTTTTTAACATTTTGGATGCTGATTCGTAAATTTTTTTATCGTTTAAATTCATTTCTTCAAGTGCTGGATAAATTATCTTTTTCATCGCGCAAAATTAATTTTATTTTTGTCAGTTAATAAAAGAGATTGTGGCAAAATAAGTTCAAGTTTTCTATGGACGCTTACTGTTGAATTATGGAGAAATCAGAATATATGTGAAACGTCCCCATATTCTCCATTCTCCCCATATTCCGCTGATTTATCAGCGTATTTAAAACCGCCCATAAATGGGCAACTGACCTTCCCCTGTTTAGTGGACTCTTTATTTAGTTAAAAAGAACCTTTGTTCGAATTCAAAAGGACTCATATAACCCAGAGACGAATGCGCCCTTTTCCGGTTATAATACATCTCAACGTATTCGAATATCACGCGC
>JACRDL010000006.1 GCA_016218625.1 Elusimicrobiota bacterium | reverse complement strand
CCGGGGATAGACGCTTTTATTGTGTCCTTATCCTGTTTTAAGTCAATCGCCTGTAAAGTAGAATTTAATTTTGTCAAAGCCAATTTCTGCGGCTTCCAGAGAGACATCTCTTTCGCGATTTTATCTATTGTTTCCATTTTTGTTTGGAGCCTGCCCCGAATTTATTTCGGGGACGGCAATTTGAATTTTTTCACAATATCTCTCGGCATTTTTTTGACTTCTATATTTAACGGCAATTTTAATCCAGATGTATTTTTCATAGCATAAATTACAAGCGACTCGTCTTCTGAAATTTCATTTGCCAAATCATCAATATAATCTTGGGTTACAAAATTCTCCGCAATGTGGCAATATCTTTTACCGTTAATAACACCGTGAAGTTTTGAACTTCTGAAAAGGTCCTGCTCTATTAACTTAAAGCCCTCAATTTTGCAAATTGCTTCAATCAATTCTCCGTTATCAACCGACATTTCTACAATTCCCATCTCATCTTTTTTGATAGCGCTTTTGCCTAAAACGCAATATCTAAATCCACCGCCACCATTGAAACCGACATCTTTTGTAATGCCGGTTGAATCCTTGCCCGAAACAACCCTTTTCATTCGCGGAATAATATGCGTCTCTGCATGCTTACCCATTTCAATCATTATCCATTTCCTGCCCATTTTATGAGCCACCGCCCCCGTTGTCCCCGAACCGGCGAAAGAATCAAGCACCCAATCGTTAGGCAAAGTTGTCATTTCAATAATTCTTTTAATTAAACTTTCCGGTTTTTGAGTTAAAAATTTTCTATATTCTTTCGAACTACCTTGCATTGGAGAAACGCAAGAATCAACCCAAATATCAGCAACTTGTCTTCCCTTAATTTCTGACAAATATTTTTTTAACCTATATTTCCCGGTTTTTGTTTTATAAATTCTACCTTCTTTCCAAAACTGTTCAAGGTTTTTTGCCGAGTATAGCCATGGGGCTTTAACGCCTCTAAATTCAAATACTTTTCTATTTGGGGAACGCTGCATTCCACCAGCAATCAGAGCCACAGTTTGGTATACACCCCGTCTGTCTTTATCGTCATAACTAAATCCTTTTTTATAATTTTCGTCTATAGACGAAAATATCGGTTTTATTTTAATTTTTTCTTTTGTTTTTCCATATACATATACAATATCGTGTTGATTGCCCAATCCAATACTTTGGGCTTTCGGACTATTTGTTTTTTTCCATATTATTTCATTTATAAAATTATTTCTACCAAATGTATCGTCCATTAAAATTTTTAGATATGCGTGTTCATACTGGTCTATATGGACTAAAATTATTCCATTTTCACTTAGTAATTTTTTCAAAATCATCAATCTATCTCGCATTAGTGATAACCAGATGGAATGTTCCAAGCCGTCGTCGTAATGTTCAAAAGCATTTCCGGTATTAAACGGTGGGTCTATGTAGATGAGTTTTATTTTACCTGTGAATTGGTCTTCTAATGATTTGAGTGCTAAAAGGTTGTCGCCCTTTATGAGCAGGTTTTGTTCTTCTTTCAGAATTTTATTTTTTGATTTTTCCCAGCATTTTGTTTCGGAGTTATATTCGGAGTTCGGGTCGCCATAACTTGCTTTTTGCTTCAGTATTCGCGGCTCAGCAAACCGGATATCATTCGGCTCAATCCATTCGTAATTATTTTCTTTTTCATTCCAGATAAGAATTTTATCTTTGTTAAACCAAGTAAGTTCCAGTTTTTTGTAGCCAGATTTCGGCATAGATAGATATTTTCTCTTTGTTAAATTTCGAAGATTGTTTTACTGAATTTTATTATACTATTTGTCGGCAAAAAATCAAGAAATATCCTGACAGTGATAAGGGACATAATTAGGAGAGGGATAATTATTTTTTCAATGACCGACCAAGATTGCTTTGTCCCTACTTCGGGACTCGCAATGACAGAAATACCCTATTTATGTTCTGTTTTGCCGCGGATGATTTCTATCGCGTGGGGGATTGACGGCAGAATGATTTTCAGGTTTTCCCGGACTGCTTTTTCAGAACCGGGAAGATTGATGATGAGTGTTTTTTTTCTTAATCCGGACACGCCGCGAGATAAGATTGAGTGCTTGGTATTCTTAAAACCTTCTAATCGCATTATTTCCGAAAATCCCGGAACTTTTCTGTCAATGACTTCTTCCGTTGCTTCCGGCGTAATATCTCTTTTTGATAATCCCGTCCCACCGGTCGTAAAAATCAAATCCAGTTTCAGTTTGTCAGACCATTTTGTCAATTTTTCGGAAATATTTTTTTTATCGTCGGGTACGATTTCGTATTTTATAACTTCTCCGCCGATTTCTTTTACAATTTCCTTAATTGCAACGCCGGACGTGTCAACCCTTTCGCCATTTGAACCCTTGTCGCTACATGTAAGAATTCCGATTTTAATCATTGTTTCACCTCTATTTCATCCCCAACTTTTATTTCTCCTCCGATTAACACTCTTGCAAAAATACCCTGTTTCGGCATTATACAATCGCCGACGGCTTTTCTTATCGCGCATCCAAAATGACACTCCTTGCCGATTTGAGTAATTTCCAAAATTGACTTCGGACTTCGGACTTCGGACTTCGGACTAAATATTTTTATTCTATCTCCGACTTTCGCTTTTTTCCAATCAATTCCTTTTGTCGTTATGTTCTCCGCAAAATCCCCCGGTTTTACTTGCATCTTGTATCTCGCATCTTGCATCCATTTTTTAACCGCATCCCAGCCGATAAAACTGACTTGTCTGCCCGAGCCCGAATGCGCATCGCCGACAATACCAAAATTTTCTTTTACGATTGCCGAGTTAACCGGTTTTTTAACCGTTCCTTTTTTTTCGCTTATATTGATGGAAATAACAATTCCTTCCATGTTCTGTTCAATGTAAGCATTTGCTTACATTTCTTTTACCTCAATTTAAGACCTCGGGCACATCTTCTTCCTTTTTTGTATCTGAATTTTAATAGTCCATTGTTTTTCATTAAGGTTAAGTGATAATGTGCAGTTCGGGAGGATGAAAAACGGAAATATTTGGAAATTTCTCTTTCAGTTGGAGGAAACCCTCTTTGCCTAATTGATGATTTTACAAAAGATAGAATTCTTTTACACAATGTAAGCATTTGCTTACATTTTATTTTCTTTTCCATAGTCCGCTTTTACCTCCGCTTTTGTAAAGTAACCGAATGTCTGTTATCTCAGCTGACCTGTCAACCGCTTTTATCATATCGTAAATAGTAAGCCCGGCAACCGCAGCCATCGTCAGTGCTTCCATTTCACATCCTGTCGTATCAAATACTTTGACTTCGGAAATTATTTTTATCCCGTTTTTTGCTGAAAGTGAAAATTTTATATCGCTATGTGTTATTTTTATCGGATGGGTGAGCGGAATTAAATTGCTTGCGCTTTTCGCCGACATTATTGCTGCCAGTTTTGCCGTTGTAAGAACATCACCTTTTTTTATTTCATTTTTTTTGATTTTTTCAACCGTCGCCGACGACATTTTTACAGTTGCTTCCGCTTTTGCGAACCTTAAAGTTACGGGCTTCTCGGAGACATCAACCATTTTTGCCTTTCCATTTTTGTCAAGATGAGTAAAATTTTTCATAATTCATCTCCTCAAATTTACGGGAGCGAGGCAGAAATTTTTATCAGACCCTTGAGGAGCGACTACACTTTCAGGAGCGACGATTAGAGCGAAATCCGACAGGGCGGTCGGATGAGCGTGTCTGAAAAAATTTACTGCCGAGCGACTCTTATCCTCCTATTTCAGCCATATTTTTTATATTCATACAGTCCCGCGGACTTTCAAAAGTATGTTTTTCTGGCTTGTTTTTCACCGCTTCAAAAAAAAGATTTTTTATTCTATCATCTGAAAAAAAATTGCGGACCGCTTTTTTTATATCAACGACATCTAACGAACTTAAACAAGATAGTAATTTACCGTCTGAAGTAAGCCGCAGGCGATTACACTTTTGGCAAAATGGCCGAGATAATGCTGAGATAAATCCTACCGTGGCGCCGTTTATTTTATAATATCTGCCGGTGCCAAAGCCCTCAATTGCCGTCAGTATCGGTTTATATTTCAATTTGAACAATTGTTCAAATTGGGCAAAGTTTGTTTTTTTATTGTCTACAATTGGTAGGTGTTCTATAAATCTCAAAACAAGTCCGTTTTCTTTGACAAATTCAATAAAATTTTTAATATCTTCGTCATTTGTGTCTGACAACACCACTGTGTTTATTTTTATCGGATTTATTCCGGCGGCTTTTGCTTTTAGAATTCCAGTTGTCACTTTTTTAAGAACACCGCCGCGGGTAATTTCAGAAAACTTTAATTCATCCAGCGTGTCCAAACTTACATTTATTCTTCTGACACCGACTTTTTTCAAATCATCGGCGAAATCACCGAGCAATATTCCGTTTGTGGTAATTGAAAAATCAATTTTTCTTTGAGATAATTCGCAAAGGAATTGAACAATCCCTTTTCGGACAAGCGGTTCACCGCCGGTTATGCGAATTTTTTTTATTCCGAGGGAAATTGCGACATCAACAATTTTCAGAATTTCTTCATAGCGTAAAATTTCATCGTGCGGCATGTTTTCAACGCCTTTTTCGGGCATACAATAAACGCACCTCAAATTACACCTGTCTGTAACCGAAATCCGAAGGTAATCAATAGTTCTTCCGAACTTGTCTATGAGTTTCATATAAGACCGATGAGTGCCTGTTTAATAGTTCTGATTTTACAATAATAATACATTTTGTCAACAAAAAAGGCGCCAGAAAAAATCCAGCGTCTTTTTTGTTGTGCAATATATTACTTCGCCGGTGTCTCCGGAGCCGCAGGTGCTGCAGGAGTTTCCGGTGCCGCAGGCACTTCTGCTTTTTTACAGCCAGCTATTACTATTGTTGCCAGAAGAAGAACCAAAATCAGCTTTTTCATTTTATCTCACCTCCTTTATAAGAGAGTCAAATTTTTCTAATGCATCATCCTTGAAAAATTTCATCCGTGCGATTTTTTCCCTCACACCTAAAGAAGCGACTTCATCTATCGTCGCTCCCGTAGATAAAAGTTTTTCGCATTTATTGTGAAGAAGAATTATAATTTTCAGCATACTGTATTGAACGCTCAACGGTGTGTAAGTATCCTCGGGGTCAAACGCAACCTGATGCAAAAAATCCTCTCTTATTGATTTCGCTGTTACCAAAATAAGCCGCTCCGACGGTGTAAGTGCCTCAATTCCCACGAGACGGACAATTTCCTCAAGCGATGCCTCCTCCTGTAAAATCCGAAGAGCCGTTTTTCTATACGATAAGAAATCACCCGCTATATTTTTTGACAGATACGAAGAAAATGATTCAACATAAAGCGAATAACTTCTAAGCCATGAGATTGCCGGAAAATGGCGGGCAAATGCAAGTTTATCTTCTAACGACCAGAAAACCTTTACAATCCGCAATGTTGCCTGAACGACAGGGTCCGATAAATCGCCGCCGGGAGGAGAAACGGAACCGATAATCGTTAAGGCACCGAGACGCTCATCGCTTCCCGAACAGATTACACAACCTGCACGCTCGTAAAACTCCGCAAGACGGGTAGAAAGATAGGCGGGATATCCCTCGTCACCGGGCATCTCTTCAAGACGGCCGGAAATTTCCCGCAGCGCTTCAGCCCAGCGACTGGTTGAGTCGGCCATAAGTGCGACGGTGTAGCCCATATCACGGAAATATTCCGCTATGGTAATTCCCGTATAGACGGACGATTCCCGGGCGGCAACCGGCATGTTTGATGTGTTTGCTATAAGCACCGTTCTTTTAATAAGCGGCTCGTTTGTTTTCGGGTCTTTTAATTGAGGGAACTCCAGAAGCACATCCGCCATTTCGTTTCCTCTTTCGCCGCAGCCGACAAAAACTATTATGTCGGCATCCGACCATTTGGAAATCTGATGCTGAACGACGGTCTTACCGCTGCCGAAAGGTCCGGGAATACATGCCGAGCCGCCTTTAGCGACGGGAAAAAATGTATCAATAACCCTTTGTCCCGTAATAAGCATTTCCGCCGGCGGAAGTTTTTCGCGATAAAGCCGCGGTTTTCTTACAGGCCACTTTTGTAACAAAGAAATTTTGTGCACCGTTTCCGTTTTTTCCGATTTTATTTCCACGACCGTTTCTTCAACCGTAAAATTACCCTCTGAAATTTTTATTATTTTTCCTTCCGCACCGGGCGGCACCATTATTTTTTGTTTGACAAGCGATGTCTCCTGAACCTCGCCTAAAATATCACCGGTAATCACATCATCTCCTCTTTTTAACATGGGTGTAAAATGCCATTTTTTAACTCTGTTAAGCGCGGGAACATCAATTCCGCGGGCGATAAAATCTCCGAAATTGTTTGAAATAATATCCAGCGGCCTCTGAATGCCGTCAAAAATAGAACCGATAAGCCCGGGTCCCAACTCCACGGAAAGAGGAAACCCCGTTGCAAACACCGGCTCGCCGGGGCCCACGCCGGATGTTTCCTCATAGACCTGAATTGACGCAAAATTGTCTTTTAATTCAAGTACCTCGCCGATTAATTTTTTCTCGCCGACTCTGACCACCTCGTACATCTTTACATTCTCAAGTCCTTCTGCAACAACCAAAGGTCCCGAGACCTTTACAATTTTTCCTTTTGACATAATTTTTCCTTATAACGACGATTCAAACGGATAAAAACGCAGATTCAGACGGATTATTTCGGATGCAAACGGATTTATATCTGTCTGAATCCGCGACTTCATCCGTTTTCATCCATGTTTCTCATCTGTCTGAATCGTTTTATCTTATTTAATACTGCTTCCGACCGCTTTTATTGACAAATGTTTTAATGTCTCATCTGCCCAGTTAATTTCCGGCGGTTGAACTACGGGTAATATAGTTATTAACGCAACTTTTGAATGATTCAGTCGTTCAATCTCCTTAAAAACACTGCTGTTAATTTCACCCGTGACATATATTAACTCATATTTTTCTTCAACCGCGCGGAAAATATGATTTTTAGTTTCAGCGAAATTTTTAGAATAAAAAACATCGACTCCAAAAATACGCCACATATCAACCGTATCTTTAACCCCTATAAAACATATTTTACTGGACATATGGAATCCTCAATTGGGCAAAAACCTCTTCTTTTTCAAAATTATTAATTTTCCCGTACAAAATAATACGAACATTTTTCAGTTCAATCTCCTTGGCCCAGAGATAGCCGATAAGTGGCGTGATTCCGAAAGAAATGTGTTTTGCGGGACCGATATATTCCGTAATAAAATCATCAGCATCTTTCTCAAAATCATTTTTCACCGCAACAAGCAGTTTTTCATACTGCGGGATTTTAATGGCAGTCGGGTTGGAAAATGCAGTTAAAAAAATTTCTTTGTCGATATAGCCGTTGGCAAGCAAATATCTTTTTAGAAAATCTTTTTCTTTTTTTTGTTTTACGGACCTGTAAAATGTGCTTAAATTTTTAATGTCAATCTGCTTTTTTATAAAATCTACCAGAAAATCATTTTTATATTTTTTCGCAGTCATAACCGAAACATCAAAAAGCAATTGTTCAAGGTAATAGTCCGATTGCGAACCGGCGGTTTTTTTATCCGACTTAAAAATCGCGGAAAGCCGAAGCGGAATTACATCTGATATTTCATTAAACTTGCTAAAATTAAACGCCTTGAACATTTCGGTAAGTTCCTCTTTTGAAAAATTACCAGACGGTAAAATAAAACTATCCGATAAATTTTTGGCCTGCCCGACGGTCGTCAGGCGGGAAAGAACTTTAAAATTATGAAAATCGTATTTCAGCAAAAAAACACCGAATAGACGGCATTCAACTGCAATATCTTTAAGTGTTTTTATGGTCTTTCCCAGATGTTCATTCAGTTGATATTCAAAATTATCTTCGGCAAAATTTGTAAGTTCGTATTTTTCCTCAAAAAAACCCGCAGCGGAATTAAATCCCGTTTGTTGCCAGACCTTTTCCATCTGTGAAGGATTTATAAGCCGTGTTTCAAGTGCTCTGATTTTGCCGACGCTGTAAGCATATTTTGTATTTGAATTAATCATTTAATAAAATCTCCGATAATTTTCTTTCGGTCTTTTCTTTCAATTCTGAAATCAGTTCCTCAAAAGAAAATCTGATTTCTGAAGTGGCTTTTTTTATTATGAAAATACTATCAATATCGTCAAATTTAATTTTGACATTTGCAGGTTTTGGAAAATTATCCTTATATTTTGCGGAAACCGAAACCTCATCTCCGACAAAAGCATTTTCCATTAGTTTTTCCGATATAATTTTTACAATTTTTTCGCGGGAAAGACCGTTAAGTTTTTTATGAGCTTCCAAGTAAATCTCATCAAGGATTTTTCTTTTTTCTGAAAGTTGCTCCTTTTTTATTTCTAAATTTGTAAGCAAAATTTTTCTGCTATGTTCTTCTTTAATTTTTTTACAGCAGGAAAGAAGCATTTCTTCTTTTATTTTCTTCGCTTCTTTTTCGGACATTGCAAGAATCTCACGGCATTTTCTACCGGATTCCTTAAGTATTTTTACTTTTTTTTCTTCCGTTTCCGAAGATATTTTTTCAATTATATTTTCAATAGACATATTAAATACAATTCAGACAGATAACAACAGGATTCAAACAGATTCAATCCGTCTGAATCAGTCCTTTATCCGTTTGCATCGCCCTATATTTTTATTCCGTTAAGTAAAAAAATCGTTATGACCAGACCCAATATGGCATAAGTTTCAACGAGGGCGCCGTAGACCAAAGCTCTCATCGCCGCTTCAGGATGTTTAGCAGCCACACCGATACCTGCAGCGCATACTTTTCCCTGATGTATCGCTGAAATAAGTCCTGAAACCGCAATCGGAAGACATGCCACTAAAATTCCAAAACCCTGCTGAACGGAAATAGCGGGAATGTTACCGATAAGAAGTCCTGTTTTTAACAAAACAAGAAAACCGGTCAAAAAACCGTATATTCCCTGCGTTCCTGGAAGTGCAACAAGCAAAAGCATAGTGCCGAATTTTTCCGGTTGTTCAGAAAGAACGCCGTTTGCCGCCGAACCTGCATACCCAATTCCTATTGACGAACCGCTGCCCGCAAGAAAAACTGCCAGTGCACCGCCTAACAAAGCCAAAATCAAACCTTCCATAAAACCCCCTATTTTTTATCTTGCCTGTATTGTGTATTTCCTTATCTCACCGAATGGTTTGAAAACCCTTCCGCCTGATATATAAAATTTTGAGAAAAATTCAAGATACTGAAGACGACTTGTATGCACATATGCGCCGAGCATATTTATTGCAATGTTTAATAGATGCCCGGCAACCAGAAAAATAATCATCGGAATCACGCCAATATAATACGGAAGTTTCAGAACCAGAAAAGATATTTCATTGACTGCCATTGCCATAAGTCCCGTTGAAAGTCCGAGGGCAAAAAGACGGGCATATGAAAGCGTGTCGGCAAGAAAATTACCTGTTATAATGCTGTAATTTGTAAAAATAGACCAGAACAATTTTTCGCCGACGGCGTTGTTTATTTTCCACTGGGTAAAGGCGATACTTAACATTGATAATCCGAGTATTAAAAACAACGCAACCGAAACATTTTTTCCAAAAGAGATAATGCCGATGCCAGAAATTACCAGAGCAATCAAAACAAATTGAATAATTATGGTCGGTATCTGCTGAAAAACCGCAAAAAATATATTCTTCAATTTTAACTGATAATAAAGATTAATCAAAAGTCCGAACAAAACCTGTATGCTTCCTAAAATCAGGGCGAGAACCAGAAAATTAAGCGGCTGTGTGGCGGGATTTATTTTTTCCATTATGAGAGAATTTTTGAAATTTTTCAGAAAATAAAATCCGGAAGGCATCCGGTCAAAAAGGTCGCCGAACCAGCCGCCTGTTACCGCACCCAAAATTATCGTTGACAAACCGCTATAAAACATTAGATGAAAAAATTTAGACATATCTTCCGCTAGACGCATTTTTTTCAGAACAATAAAAGATAGAATCGTCAGAATAACTCCATATGCGGCATCGGTAAGACAGAACCCGAAAAATATCACAAAAAACGGCGCCAATAAAGGCGACGGGTCTATTCCGCCGGACACGGGATGTCCATAAAGTTCCGTTACAAAATTGAACGGTTTTGTAAATCTGTTATTGCCTATAAAAACGGGAACATCTTCAGCGGGGGCGGGTTTAGTAAAATAGATTTCGGTCTCCGGATATTTTTTTTCTATTTCTGACTTAAGTTCTTCCGCTTTTTTAGAGAGTATCCATCCGCAGAGATAAAATGTTTCCTTTGTTTCGTTCAAAAAATTGCCGGCGGTGGTTTTTATTTTGATGTTATAAAAATAATCGTATATTATCATAAGTTTTTCCAATGCCGATAACCGTTTTTTTATATCATCCAATAGTAATTTTTCTTCATCCAATAATGCTTTAAGTTCGCGTTCAATTCCGTTTATATATTCCTTAACGGATAAGGATTCCGACGGAAAAACCGTTTTTGAAAAACCGCATTCCTTTAATGTTTCTACCGCCTCCGTTGTTTTATCTTTATCGCAAATCAGAACAAAATAAGCATATTTTTTGTTTTGCGAAATAGTTTCTATATAAACATCTTTCCCGATTTTTTCTCCGACTTTTTTCAAATTCGTAGCCGGTAGAAACCCCGAAAAAACACTCGCGGTAGCCGTATCTTTAACCAAATCCATCTTAACATCAAGTGAAAGCCAGGGAAGAAAACCGTTTTTTTGTGATAAAAGTTTTTCTTTTGAATTTTTTATCTTTGCGAACGACATTTCCGCATTTTTACAGAACTGAAGGATATATTCATAGTTAAACTCCGAAATTATTTTTTCATAAAACTCATTACTGCATAAAACAGATTTTATTTTTTCTTCCGCAAACTTCCTTAAAAAAGATATTGCGAAATCTAACTCGGAAAGTTTTTTGTCTATTTCGGAAATATTAACGGGAGTAAAGCTCCTTTGAATACCGCTATCCGTATCTATAATTTCAACAGCACCGCTGTCAAAGAGAAAATCCATTATCTCTTTTTTAAGATGGATGTAACCGAGTATATGAATTTTATTTATTTGTAAAATCGACATAATTATTGAAAATCCAATTCTTTCATTAAATAATCAATCGCCTTATTTTTTTTTGCCGACGATTTTTCACGAATAATCTTTTTTTCTTCTTCCGATTTCTTTTTTAGTGATTCTATTTTCTTGTCCGTCTCGGTTTGACTTTTCTTCATTAAATCTTCAATCTCTTTTTCGGTCTCTTTAATAACTTCTTCAACTAATTTTTTTCCGGCTTCTTTCGCCTGTTTTATTTTCAATATGCCGTTTCCTTCCGCCTGCCTTATTTCCGCTTCGGATTTTTCCTCCGCCTGCCTTATTTTTTCAAGAATTTTTTCAATCATAGTTAAACCTTAACTTACCCAGAGCGAGCAAGAAATTTCTGAAGAGCCTCAATTGACGAAGTCGTTGCGAGGGCGAAGCCCATGTCAATCCCATTGAGATTGCTTCGTCGCCTACGGCTCCTCGCAATGACGCTCTGCGTCAATTGCAGAGTGACCGCAGGGAATCCCTTTAGGGACAAGTTCTGACGAGCGTCTCAAAAAAATTTGCTTGCGAGCGACATTCAATCATAACAAACCGTAATTTTTCATTTCTTTGATAAGTTTTTCTTTATTTTTTTCGTCCATCGCACACATAGGAAGCCGCAATTCGTTGGAACACAAACCCATCAGACCCATTGCAGTTTTAACCGGTATCGGATTTGTCTCAATGAACATCACTTTTGTTAAATCAAAAAGTTTGAAATGGAGTTCTCTGGCTTTTTCTATTTCACCTTTAAGATATGACCAAACCATCTCTGAAACATCTTTTGGTACGATGTTTGCTACGACGGAAACAACACCTTTACCACCAATAGAAAGAAGCGGAATTGTTAAGGCATCGTCGCCGGAAAGCATCTCTATTTCAGGACATAGAATCCGTATTTTTGTCATCTGTTCTAACGAGCCACTCGCCTCTTTTATTGCAACGATATTTTCACATTCAGAATATAATTTCGCAACCGTTTCCGGCTCTATGTTGACTGCGGTCCTGGATTGTATATTGTAGAGCATTATCGGGATATCAATTTCGTCAGCAACTTTTCTGAAATGCAGGTAAATCCCTTTTTGGGTCGGTTTATTATAATAAGGAGCGACAAGAAGCACTCCGTCGGCGCCGACCTTTTTTGCGAATGCCGTCATCTCAATCGTTTCGGCAGTACTGTTAGAACCGGTTCCGGCAACAACTTTTATCCGTCCTGCAACCTGTTTAACAACAACCTCAATAACTTTTTCATGCTCGTTGTAATTGAGCGTAGCCGATTCGCCGGTTGTTCCGCAAGGCACAATTCCATTAGTTCCGTTTTTGATATGAAACTCAACAAGTTCTTTTAATTTTTCAAAATCAACTTTGCCGTTTGCAAACGGCGTAACTAATGCCACGTAACTTCCTTCAAACATAAAACCCCCTAATTCTATTTTACTAAATTTTTATTATTGTTCAATACCCTCTAAAAAATTTCCTATCAACTCCGGCAAATCCCGGCTGTATCCGCCTTCCAAAACAGCAAACTTTCCCGCTTTTATTTCGCTGATTTTTTTTGCAATTTTTTTATAAGAGTTCTTTTTCAATTGAAGATTTGCAAGCGGGTCGCCTTCATATGTATCAAAACCCGCCGAAATGCCCACAACTTTCGGAGAGAATTTTATTATTTTTTCTATCGCCGTATCAAGCGTTTTTAAGTATGATGTTTCATCTGTTCCGGGCGAGAGTGGAAAGTTGAAACAATTTTTTTCTGAACTCTGTCCTGTCCCCGGATAAAGCGGAACCTGGTGCAAGGAAACAAACAATACTTGTTCGTCGCCCAAAAAAATATCCTGAGTGCCGTTGCCGTGGTGAACATCAATATCCAAAATGGCGATTGGGCAATTAGGCGATTGGGAGATTAAGTGCTTGACGGCGACGGCTATATTATTAAAATAACAGAAACCGCCTAAAGAATTTCTGCCGGCGTGATGTCCCGGCGGCCTCATCAGTGAAAAGGCAAATTCGTTTTTCATCGCATAATCGGAGGCATCAATAGCAGAGCCCGCGGAAAGCAGAGCGTTTTCATATACGTCTTTGAAAGATGGAGTATCGGCATCAAAAAAATTTTCGGACTTGACAAGATTCAGAAGTTCTTCAGTGTGAGCCAACAGAATATCTTTTTCTTTTGCTTTATTCGGCACAACAAACTTCACACCTGTTTTTTTCAAGAACTCTTTTGTTTTTAACACCCTGAAAGGCGCTTCGGGATGGCCGGGGATATTATATTCAGCCGCTTTTTCCGAATAAATAATTTTCATAATTACACTTTAAATCTTGTCATTTTTTGGGCAATACTTAAATTGATTTTTCTAATCGCCTCGTTAAAACATTCTTTCAACACTTTTTCCTGTTTTTCTTTGGAAAGCGCCGGATTGATTAAGACGCTTTCAACCTCCAGTTTACCCGTAAGAACTATTTTCACACCCTCTTTTTCAACTTCCGCTTTCACCTCGCCGAGAATGTTTTGTATCTCTTTCAATTTTCCCAACTGCTTTAATTTGTCAAACATTTTCACCCCTTCTGTGCGTATTTTCTTATCTCATCAATCGGCCTTCGTGATTTTTCCCTTACTTTATCGTCGGCCGGATAACCTACGCTGATCATAATATCAACTTTTTTCTCTTTGGGAACATTGAGGATTTTCTTGACCTCTTTTTCATTAAAAAAACCAAGCCAGCATGTCCCGAGCCCTTCTTCCGCCGCCTGTAAAACAAAATGTTCCACCGCAATTCCAACATCAATGAGATTGTACTGTGTACCACGAAAATAACCGCCGAGCGCGGCGATAAATTTTGATTGTTCAGTGATAACCGCAACCAAAACCGGCGCTGATTTCGCGAAAGAATTGGAAGAATAAATTCCTGAAAACGCGGCTCTCGCAACCTCATTGTTAGACTTCACATCGTCAATAACAATAAAACTCCACGGCTGAGAATTGCAAGCCGACGGGGCAAGACGGGCCGCTTCAAGACATCTTTCCAAAATATCTTTCGGCACCGGTTTATCGGAATATTTTCTTACGCTCTGCCTTTTCTTAACAAGTTCCGAAAAATTCATTTATATCGTCCCAGTTTTCCACTCTGAAAAGATTTGACTGTTTTTCGCTGTGTTGATTCCACGGATAATCAAACAACAAAACCTTGATGCCCGCCTTTGCCATATCTTGCGCATAATCCAGCCGGTCTTCTATAAAATGGGTTATATTTAAATCCTTAACAACATTCAGTTTGGGTTGACCGTCGGTTAAAATTAATTTATCATAGTTAACTTTATATCTATCAAGCCAATCTTTGGTAACTTTTTCTAAAAAAACCGGTCTTGATGAAATCACGAAAATTTTATTTTTTATTGCAAATTTATTTAAGCATTCAACCGCTTTGTTTACTGGTTTTATTTTATCCCAGCCATGTTCCTTGTTAAAAAAATCCCAGACCTTGTTCATTTCCTCAATGCTGATACCGAGACAATCCTCGTAAAAAAAAGAAGTGACATCTTCTCTTTTCAATTCTCTTCCCAAAAATTTTTTAATAAAAAAACGGTATGCTGGGTCGCTATCTGCGATAACACCATCTAAATCGGTCCCGATATTCATTTTTTCTCCGTAGGAGTCCTTCGGACAAGTTTTCAAATCAGAAAAATGTGAAGTGTCCCTGATTTTTACATTTAGAATGTGAAATGTCAAACCTGTCACCGTGACTGATGCATAGCGTATCCGTCGATGAGATTCCGAATCATTTTTTGATATTTAGTGTGGTATTTTTTGGCTTTCTGTTTAAAAAATTCTACACTCGTCTTGCTGAGCGATATGGTAACCTTTACATTCTCATCTGGTACGGCAAGTTTGTCGGGTGGAGGTAAAAAATCGTTTATCTTAATCATCTTACCAATCGGCATATTCAAATCTTTAATCTTTCTCATAATATCGCACCCCCTTTCTCCAAGAGCCCGCACCGAAAACGCGGATTATTCCCGCACGGTACGTGAATCTTACGGTTAAAATCTTATCTCCTGCTTTCCCTACGCAAAAATATCTTTCTTCTTTTTCGCTGTGTTTTGAATCAATGAAAATTTTTCTTTTCGGGTCTTTGAATACTTTTAACGCCGTGAAAAAATCAATACCGTGTTTTTCTACGTTGCTGTTCTCTTTTTCTATGTCCCATATAAAACTGCCGAATCTTTTATCCATACTATTTGTCAATATAATTATACATATAATTATATGGTTTGTCAAGTATTATTTGAAGATGAAAAAATATCTTTCAAAGATGCAATCGGGTGGCGAATTATCAATATCCGCCGGCAGTTCTAATTGCCTCCGGCAACATTATTTTTCTATTTTCTGGTTTTAGCTTTGCCGTCGGTAAAACCCGAGATATTCAATCCCTAAAGGGACTCCCTGTGGTCGCTACTTTCGTCCCTGAAGGGACTCCCTTCGGTCACAACTACGCAACTACGAAAGTAGGAAATATGAAAAAATGGGAGGTAGGAAACCTGTAAGCATCAAACTTGAAAATACGAAACTTGATTTACATTCCCGAAATCTTTTCCAAATTTTCAAATCAGAAAAATGTGAAGTGTCCCCGTAATACCTTAATATGATTTTTATTTTTTTTCTAAAATCATTTTTTCAACTTCTTGTTTGGCTTGGTCAAGAATTTGTTTTGATTCTTCTTGAAGTTGTTTCGCTTTTGCTTGGCGATTTTTCACCTCTTCGGCAATTTTGTTTTGAATTTCTAACGGTGGAATGGGAATTTTAAAATTTTCAATAGTTTCAATAGTAATATTTCCTTGAATTGCTCCGATTTTTTCTCTTTCTGTTAATAATTTTGATATTTGATTATTCAGCCAAATAGAAAGATATTCCTTGTTAATCTCATCATTTACACAAAACTTAATCATAAAAGAACCGAAAGCAAAACCGTCTGCTTCTTTTGGTACAACTGCAACAATACCGACAGAACCGCTGCGGGATATTAAAATATCACCTTCATAGACAAAACCATTACCGATTTCTTTTCTTTTTGATTCGTCAAGTTTTACAACATCACTCAAATTAAACATATTGGGTTTCAAATTTAAAATTCTCAACAAAGGGATACCTTCATCAATATATTCATTTTTTATAGAAACCCCATAATGTATT
Organism: Elusimicrobiota bacterium; assembly: GCA_016218625.1. Classification (GTDB taxonomy): domain Bacteria; phylum Elusimicrobiota; class UBA8919; order UBA8919; family UBA8919; genus UBA8919. The sequence continues at coordinate 17,706 of JACRDL010000006.1, read as the reverse complement.
TTGATAATAAATTTTTTTAGAAATTCGGTTTTATATTTTCCTCTATTTAATGCCTGTTCTACCACAGCATATTTTGGTTGATAATAATATGAAGCGAGACGATTATTATTTACAATTTCAGAATTAACAACAAAACATTTTTTGTCTTCTAACTCGGGTAATTTTATCCCCAATTCGTCAAGAACAAAATCATTGATTGAATCCAAAAGTTTCTGTGCTTCTTGTTCTTTTTGCTTTTTCTGTTGGTAGGCATTGTCCATTAACGAAACGATTTTCTCATTCAATATTACTGGAATTGATTTTAATGCACTGTAATCTAATGCAGGTCTTGAACCTCCCGATGTTCTTCTTAATGCTAATGTATTCCCTGTTTTTGAATTTAGAAAAGTCGCAATAATTTCAGCAGTTTCTCTATCTTTTGTTTCTATGACAACAGAATGTTGATTTATATTACCTTCAAAACCTTTTGGAACAATGCAAGAACTCGCAATTCTTCCAGTAATTGTAATTAAAAGATTGTCTTCTTTTACTTGACTTCGTTTTAATTCAGTATTATGAACTTCTTTTGTAATAAATTTTACATCATCAAGAACTAAACCATTTTCTGTAATGTTTTGAACTCTTAAAAATGGTATTCCGTTTTTTTCATCCGTGTATAATTCTTCGTCTTTCTTTCTACTTGGTGTTGCTCCACTTGAAATAGATATAATAAAATCGCCTAATTTTTTATTTGTTTTTTTGGCAACTTTTTCCTCTAACTCAACGAATTCAGGCATGTAAAAATAAGGATCAATTCTTCCCTCAATTTTATCAGAATAAACAGTAAAGCATTCCATTTTTATATCCCTTTATATTCTTTTGGATTTTTTGAGAATTTTTTGTATTCCTCGTAAATTGTGTCCAAGTCGTTTATCGTATCTTTTCTACCGGTAGCATCGTAGCCGATATGTTCGGCGATTGACATAAATATTGGATATTTTTCTAATTTTTCGCTTTCATCTTTTTTCCTCAAAAACACCAAAGACGTTTTTACTCCGGCACCAAAATGAGCAAAGGCAAATTGCGGTAATGATACAACTGCTAAAATCTGAGATTTTTTCATCAGAAAATCACGGACAGGTTGTAAAGACGAGTTTGTTAAAATTCCATCTGGCAAAACTATTGCCATTTTCCCATCTTCTTTTAAGAAATCCAAACATCTTTCAATAAATAAAACTTCTGTGCTTTGGTTTTTCTTGTTTTTTCCTAATTCGTATTTTTCTAAATACGGTTTTTCTTTTCCTTTTACATTTGCCCCGAATGGTGGATTAGTTAAAATTAAATCAAATTTATTTTTTTTAAAATTTTGCCTAATTTTTTGAATATCTTCAAAATCACTTAATGAATCTGTGGATATAATATTTGTATGTCCGTCATCGTGAATAATCATATTCATTTTGCAAACTCTGGCAATCTTATCGCTTATTTCTATTCCATAAAGATTTTCCTTCGCAAAATCGTGCCACATTCTATAAGATTCAATGGGATCATCTGAAAATTCTTTTTGTGCATATTCTCTAATAAAATCCATTGCATTGAGTAAGAAACCGCCGGAACCACAAGCGGGGTCTAAAATCAATTGGTCTGTTTTTGGATTAAGCATCTTTATAGAAAATCTTATAACTTCTCTTGGAGTAAAATATCTCCCCATTTCACCCTTAAAGTAATTTCCCAAAAATGTTTCAAAAGCAATTCCTTTCGTATCCAAATCTGTTTTATTAAAATTAATACTTTGCAAATGTTCTACGACTGAATATACTATTTCGGAATCTAATTTGATATTCTCTTGGAAAACTTCGGAAGCTTTTTTCTTGGCTTTTTGGTATATAGAATCAATCCTTTTGAAAACTTCGTCTGCTGTTTCATGAGTCCCTATCTGAAATTTATAAGGATCCCCTTTAATGGTTTCTTCTTTTTCATCTGATAACTTACAGAAAAGCAGTTTTGATATTTCATCAAAAGAATCTGTGGGGTCATATTTCCCACCTTGCCAAATAGTATCATGTGCTTTTCCCAAAGCCCGCATTAGGTCGTCTTTGGATACTTTAATTAATTCATGGTTTTTATCGCCTTTAAGAAATTTATATTTTGGTACTTTGCCGTATTTTATTGGTATATCGGCAACAACATTTTTTTCTCTTTCACTTGGTTTGAATTCGGAAACATCAAAAACTGTTCTTGTATTACCGGCAACTACACAGGCAAATTTCGCTCTGATTGAGTTGGCATTGCCGAAAACCTGTTCAATTGCCTGTTTATATTCCGCATCGGTGATGCCGTCTTTTTTACATTCAACAACCAAATACGGATTTTTCTTTTCGTCGTCTTCATAGACGATAATATCTGCTTTGTCTTCAGGCTTTCTGCGAGGAACAATAACTTCTAAATCAATTTTTTCTTTTGGATATTTGTATTTTTTGATTAACTCCTGATAAATACTTATTCTAACTTGCTCTTCCGGGTCTGTTGCCCTATATGATTTATTAATTGCCAAATAAGTGACTTTATTATCTTTTATTTGGACTAATTCACTGTCCAATTCTGAATAATTAAAATTGTTTTCATTCATTTTTCATCTCCGAGTTTGGTAATTATTTTTGGTTATCTTGCTTAATTAAAAAAAGTTTCAATAGGTACGGTTAAAAATTCTTTAATCGGAATTCCGCCCGGACCGACCAATAATTTTTTCTTTACTTTGAACTCTTCGGAAAAAAGTTCAATTCCCGGCAGGCTCACTTTTTTTCTGCCGCTTTTCACTTCAACGGCAATTACTGTTTTACCTTTACAGATTACAAAATCAACTTCGCGGTTATTTCCGGCCCAATAAAATAATTCTATGCCTTTTCCTTTTATCTTATTTAATATTGTGGCGCCGACAGATGATTCTACGAGATGTCCCCAGAATTCACTATTTTCTTTTGCTTCTGAAAAGGAGATGCCTTGTTGGGCAGTCATCAAAGCGGTATTCATCGCCTGGAATTTGGGACTTGAACCGCGCTGGCGGACTTTTTGTCCGGCATATTTGGATAAGCCGGCTACCAAACCCGCACTTTCAAGCAATCTCAAATAATGAGCGATGGTAACGGTATTGCCGGCATCCTGCAGTTGTCCGAGCATTTTCTGGTATGAAAGTATTTGTCCGGAATACAAACACCCTAATTCAAAAACCCGCCGCAGCAACATCGGCTTATCTATCCTTGTCATCAATAAAATATCCTTTGAAATTGTTGTTTCTATCAGAGAATCTTTAATATAGTTTGCCCACCTTATCGGATTGTTTATCAACTTTGCACTGCCGGGATAACCTCCGTAATAGATGTACTCGTCAACATTCCAGCCGAATGCTTTTTGCATTTCTTCATACGACCAGTGGGTAATATTGATTATTTCAAATCTTCCAGCAAGACTTTCGGTCAATCCTTTTTGAACTAATAAGGGCGAAGAACCCAGCAGAATAACATGCAATTTGTTTCCTTTGCGCGTGTCTTCGTCCCACAAATGTTTTACTGCCTCAGACCATTGAGGAATTTTATGGATTTCATCTAATACCAGCAGCGAAGTTTGAGAGTTTTTGCCTAACGTAAATCGTGAGGTCTCCCACTGTTGCTCTATCCATGTCCGGTCTTTCAGCATAGGTTCATCAGCAGAAGCATAGCGGGATGGAATTTTTACCGCATCCATCACCTGTTTTGCAATTGTAGTTTTCCCGCATTGCCTGGGTCCGGTCAAAACCTGTATAAAATGTCTCTTTTCCTGCAACCTTTCTAAAATTACATTTATAGCGGCTCTTTTAAACATTCGCATCCTCGTTTGATTTAGTATTTACTCAATATCTTGAGTAATTTTACTCAATATCTTGGGCAATGTCAATAGATTAAAAATGGGAACACCTATCAGTTCCTTTAATTTTTTCTGTTTTCCCTTCAAATACCTATGGTGACCTTACCTTCTAAAAAGACATCAGGGAAGCAACCCGTGAAGGGTCGCACTACATTTTTGCAATGGACTTTTAGCGTTTCGCCGCCTTGGGTTAGAACGCTGACGGGCGAGGAAACATATTTTTTCATAATTGAAATTACCGACGATGCTACAACTCCGGTCCCGCAGGCGAGTGTTTCGGCTTCTACGCCCCTCTCGTAGGTTCTGACTCGGAGTTTATTTTTGGCTAAAACTTTTACAAAATTGACATTCGTGCCTTCGGGCTTAAATTTTTTATGAAATCTGATGAGCCGACCGAGTTTATTCACATCAACATTTTTTATATCTTTGACAAAAATTACGGTGTGCGGTACACCGGTGTTGATAAAAGATGCTTTCAAATTTTTACCGAAAACGCTAATGTTAAAATCCGGCTTAAAATTTCGCGGTGTAGGCATTTTTACTTTTACATCATAGCAAAGCTTCGCTTTGCGGCTACAATTTTTAATCTCTGCGAGAATTATTCCGGAATCCGACTCAAAACTCATTTTTGACGGAGCAATTTTATTGAGATATGCGAAAAGCGAGATGCACCTGGCTCCGTTTCCGCAAAAAGAGGCGCGACTCCCGTCAGAATTGTAATAAACCATTTTGAAATCGTTTTGCTTTTGCAGGGCTTTCTCAACGAGCAAAAGTCCGTCCACGCCTTCTTTGTTACAGTATTTTTTGGCAAAAGCGGATGCAATTCTGACAATTTTATTTCTGTTGTCAATAACTATAAAATCATTCCCGCTGCCAGACATTTTTACAAAATTTATAATTTTTCTCTGCATCTTATCACTCTCCATTTCTTTCCTTCAACGAGCACTTCCGCCGGACGGGGACGCATATTATAATTTGACGACATTGAATATCCGTAAGCACCGGTGCATAAAATAGCAAGACAGTCACCTTCGGAAACTTTCGGCATCTGTCTGTCTTTCGCAAAAATATCGGACGATTCGCAGATAGGGCCGGCAATATCCCAGTTATGTTTTTCGCCCTCTCTTAAGGCAACCGGAATAATATCATGATACGCACCGTAGATAGCAGGCCTCACTAAATCGTTCATACCGGCATCAACTATCAAAAAGTTCTTTTTTGATGTTTTTTTGATATAAATTATTTTTGTGACTAAAATGCCGGTATCTCCGACGATAAATCTGCCCGGCTCTAAAATTATTGTGTGATTTTTAGGAAGATTCGACATAACCGCTTTGGCATATTCCGCCGGAGTAATTATTTTTTCGTCATTATATTTTATCCCGAGACCGCCGCCCATATCAATATATCTAAGTTTTATTTTTGCCGCGGAAAGTTTTTTGATATACCCGGAAACCTTTTTTGATGCAAGTTCAAATGAATCTTTGTCGGTTATTTGCGAACCTATATGCAGATGGAGTCCGACAATTTTTATATTTTTCAGTTCCTTCGCTAAAAGATAGCCCTCAAACGCTTCTTCAAAACACAACCCGAACTTATTGTGAGGAAGACCGGTTGTAATATGCGGATGTGTTTTTGCATTTATGTCGGGATTTACCCTGAATGAAATTCTCGCAATTTTACCGAGTGATTTTGCAATTTTATCAATTCTAAAAAGTTCGGGGACTGACTCAACATTGAACATCAAAATATCTTTTTTTAGTGCCTCGGTGATTTCATCATCTGTCTTACCTACTCCTGCAAAAACAATTTTTTTAGGATTAATGCCGCAGGAAACGGCAAGATTTAATTCTCCGACGGAAACAATATCAACGCCGCATCCTTTTTCGGCAAGAATTTTTAATATGTGCGGATTCTCATTTGCTTTTACGGCGTAACAAATTATATGTTTTGCTTTGGAAAATGCACCGTCAAGGGCTTTGTAATTTTCCAGGAGTTTCTTTTTCCCGTAAATATAAAACGGCGTGCCTACCTTAACCGCCGCATCAAAAACGGAAACATCATCAATAAATAAAAGATTGTTTTTGTATTTCAGCATAATTCTCCTTTCCAAGATAAGCCACAGAATGTCACAGAATTTCACAGAAGTTATTTCTGTGTTTCTTCGGCGCCTGTCCCGCTTGCGGGATGATTCTGTGGCGCCTTTGAAATTCCGATGCTCTAAAATATATTATTGAAATTAAAAATCCGATAAATACAAAAAGCGATGCTGAAGAATATAGCCCGAATTCGCCGAAGTTTTTATAAATCAGTCCCATAATCAAAGGTCCGGCGGCGTAACCGAAATCAAAAAATCCGCCGTAACCCGCCATAACCTGCGTCATGGAAAAATCTCTCCGTCTTTCTATAATAATGACAAAAAGGTTGGGGTCTGTCAGCGCAAAACCCGTGCCGTACAGAAACCCGGAGACCAAAAGAAGTGGGAGCGAGTTCGCAAAACCGACGGCAATAAAACTTAAAAACATAAGAATCATTCCCCAGATTACAAATCTGCTTCTGTTGTTGTGAGTATAATATCTGCCTAAATAAAGCCGAAAAAATACGGTTGAGACGGAAAAAATAGTGAAAAATAATCCGTAGTCGCCTATAAACCTTTTTAATGCGACAAGCGGCAGGAAAACTGTGACCGAAGCATCTGCAAGAATTATGGAAAAAATTATAATTCCTGGAACAAATAAATCGCGACGAAAAAGTGTTGCAAAAAATCCATGCCCGTCTTTTGAATGCAGTCCTCTATCGTCTATAAAAAAACAGGAAATTGCGGCAATCAAAAATAAAAGGCCCGATATTAAAAACGGCACAAAACTGTCCACATTCAACTTCGTGCCGATAAATGGTGCGTAGAAACATGGGAACAAAAAAGCAACCGTATAAATGCTCAACGCAAAACCCCGCTTTTCGGACGGAATAATTGCGCCTATAAGAGACCAAACACTGACAAAAAATAAAATAATGCCTACGCCGAAAAAAATTCTCAATACCGCAAGGGTTCTAAAACTTTCGGTGATAAAATACGAAAACGCCGCAATTGAAAGAATTAAATCTCCGAAAATCATTGATTTTTTAAGACCTATTTTACCGATAAAGGAAGATGAAATAGGCCGCAATAAAACGGCAGCCAGCGAGGTAATGCCCATTAAAATACCCATCAAGGACGGGCTGTTTGTTATCCTTAAAAAATTAACCGGCAGAATCGGAATCAATATGTCAATACCGGAAATGGATAGCGTAGTCGCCAAAATGGCAAAAACAAAATTTCTGTTCATTGAATATGTTTTCTGAGGACGATTGCAAGTTTTTTAGAAAGTGTGTCTTCTTTTCCACTTATTATAAGATTAAGACATTTTTTTGCGTTTAACACATCCTTTTTTTTCAGATAAGCGACCGCCCTTAAAAAATACTCGTCGGCGGATATAAAATAGGAAATTGCGTTGTTCGGGTTTTTTTCGAGTTCAAGATAGCCATTTAATATCGTAGAATATTCAGAAATGACATTATATTTTTGAATTTCGTTTTCATTGCCGTCCAAGTAGTTCAACATCGCAAGTTTTAATTTTATTTCGTCGGTCGGATTTATAGACAATGCTTTTTCATAAAGTTCGATCGCTTGCGGATATTTACCCTGCTCACTATAGATATCCGCGAGACCCGTCAATGCCAACGTGTCGTTTCTTTCAAGTTCCACGGCCTTTTTGTAAAATTCTTCTGCTTTTTCGTAAAGATATTTTGATTTATAAACAATTCCTAAACCAAGAAAATTTCTTATGTCTTTGGAGCCGTATTTCAATGCTTTATCGTACGATTCAATCGCTTCGTCTTTCATATCCGCAAGACGATACGCCTCTCCGAGCCGCAAATAAACTTTCGGATTTTTTTTCTTAAGGGTTCTTGCTTCGTCGTAGTAATCAATGGCATAACTGTATTCGCCGCAAAGTAGATATTCGTCGCCTTTGGAAATATAAAGTTCAACTTTCTTCTTTTTTGATTTAGCAGTAGTGGTATATCTAATTGCCGCTTTTTCTTCCGCTATTTTTTCCATATCAGCAGAAAGAAAGTGAGTAAGTGAGTAAGTGAGTAAGTGAGTAAGTAAAATCAACTTCCAATTATTTTTTTTCATTTTTTGAAGACGATTTTATCAATAAACTTCTCTAAAATTTTGTCTTTTATCTCGTCTATTTTGTTTCTTGTGGCAACAATGCCTGCTTCTATGCATTCCTGCGACCTGTCAAGTTCTATTAAACTTACATTTTTAACATTCGGAATGAGCAGAAAATCGGATTCCTTCATCTGCTTTGCCATAAGAAAACCGCCCTGTAGGTTTATAACCTGCGAAAGCGTTGTCATCACATTTTTTACTTCAAAATTTGAAATGTCCGCTTGCGGATAGACGGCAATTATAAAATCGGCGTCCATAACTTTCGCGATGTCAACGGGCAGATTGTCAACAATACCGCCGTCAACAAGGAGCCGGTGCCTGTATTCAACAGGATTAAAAACACCCGGAATAGTCGCTGAAACCCTCATAGCAAATGCTGCCTCGCCATCCTTAAAAACAATTCTCTCGCCGGTTTTTATATCACAGGCAACGCAGGCAAACGGAATCTTTAACTCATCAAATTTTTGAGCGCCGATATATTTTTTAAGATATTTTTCAAGTTTTTCGGTACTTAAAAGCGACTCCGCAGTAATAAGAGTAAAAAGTTTTACCGATGAAAGATTTGATATTTTGTTCCAGCCGATGCCCTGACCCATTTTTTCCAAATCTTCGATTTTCATTCCCGACGCATAAAGTCCGCCTACAAGGGCGCCGATACTGGTACCGACGATAATATCAATGGGAATTTTTTTTTCTTCAAGTGCTTTTAATACGCCGATATGTGTTAGCCCGCGGGCGCCGCCACCGCCTAAAACAAGTGCAATTTTGGGTCTAATACCTTCAAGTGCTAAAAAATCCTTCCATAGCAAATTTCTTAACAATTCGTCATTTTGGGAATAAATAAGGGAAGTAGTAAGTAGTAAGTGGTAAGTAGTAAGCAGTAAAATACTCAACCAACGGCGAATAACCATCATTTTTATTCAAAGTTCTTGCCGACGACGGTTTCTAAATCAATTTTTGCGATAATGACATCTCTCACAGCATCAATATATTCCAACCGCATTTGTAAAATCTGTTCGGAAATTTCTATATATTCCGAGGATGAAATATTTTTATATAATTCCGAAGTATCGGCAATCGTCTCCGCTTCTTTGATTTTCTTTTCATATTTCTCAATTGCATACTCATACTCAATAAAGGATTTTCTCACTTCCGCTTTTATCGCATCCGAGATGTTTGCCCTGTTAATCTGCGCCTTTCTATACTGATATTTTTTTTGTTTTATTCTGGCGAATTGTCCAAATCCGTCAAAAATAGGAAGGGTTAAATTAACTGTGGCATTCCATGATTTTTTTTCAAAAGGCCACTGTTTATCTTCAAGTTGGTAATTTCCTCCGAGGGCAACGGTCGGATAGCGGCCGGAGAGCGACAGATTAACAGAGAGAGCGTCCATCTGTTCCTGCAACTGGGTTTTTTTAAGTTCCGGACGATATTCCGCAGCCCAGGCAAGACACTTATTCAGGTCGGCGGGAACTTTTTTATATTCCAGTTCGCCTTTTATAGCAAATATGGTGTTCAATTCAATGCCGATGGAATCCAGAAAATCAATCCTTGCTATTTCCAAGTCCTTTTTTATTTTTTCACCGATTGCTTTAATTTTTCCAATGTTCCTGTCTGCTAAAAACCTGTTTTTGGAATTTGCATTATCATTTTTTCTATCTGCTAATTTTTCAAGCGATACATTGCAGATATCAAGTTTTTTTTGCAATGCCAAAAGTTTGTAAAAATTTTTCGCAGCGGTTGCAACCGTTTTATTTTTTATTGCACCATAATCGCTTTCGGCTGTCTTCAGTTCCGTCTCGGCAAATTTCTTCGTTGAACTCAGTTTTGCGGCACTCCATAATACTTGAGATAACGAAATTTTGGTTGTATAATAATTTTCTACATCGTCAAGTTCTCCCATTTTCTGGGGCAAAATAGTGTTTCCCAGAAGAGATGGAAGAAACAGTGGACTTTCGGCATTGAATTTTGAATAATTGGCATTGAATTCAAGTTGCGGATACATTATTGCACGGGCTTCTATAAGTCGCTGTTTGGCAATTTGTATGTCCTGAGCCGCCGACAAAAGTTGCTGGCTGTTTGATATGGCAAGTCCTACGCTCTGTTCAAGCGTTAGGGTTCTCTCCATAAGTTGCTGAGAATAGAGACAGGAAGTAGGAAGTAGGAAGAAAAGTAGTAGCGGGCGAATTGCCATTCGCCGAATTGTGGGGGATAGCAATCCCGCCGCTACTCTCCGCTCTCTATAAATTTTTTTCATAATTTTTTCAGTTGCTGTTTTACCGACGATAATGATGTTCCTCCGTTTGACTTTCTTAATTCAGTTGATTTTCTAAAATCCAAAACTTCAAAAACGGATTTTTCAAATTTATCCGAAAACTTTTTCCATTCTACAATTGACAAATTATTAAATGATTTTTTATTTTTAATGCAATAATTCACAATTTTACCGACGATATTATGCGCCGTTCTGAAAGGCATACTTTTGGATGTTAGATAGTCGGCGACATCGGTTGCGAGAATAAATCCGTTTTTGCAGGAGGATAACATTTTTTCGGAGTTTATTTTAACGGTATTTATCATTTCCGACAACACATCAAGTATATTTTTTATTGTTTCAACGGAATCAAAAAGCGGTTCTTTATCCATCTGCATATCCCTATTGTAAGACAACGGAAGTCCTTTCATCACGGTTAAAAGCGAAATTAAATTGCCATAAGTTCTGCCTGTTTTTCCTCTTATAAGTTCCGCAAAATCCGGATTTTTTTTCTGCGGCATAATTGACGAACCCGTAGTGAATTGCCCTGACAGTTTTATAAATCCGAATTGTTGAGACGACCAGATTATAATTTCCTCCGCAAGCCGCGAAAGATGCATTGACACAATTGAACAGTCAAACAGAAATTCAATTAAAAAATCCCTGTCGGAAACGGTGTCAACGGAATTTTCCGAAATTTTGGAAAAACCGAGTTCTTTTGCGACGAAATTTCTGTCTATGGGAAATTCCGTCCCTGCAAAAGCGGCGGCGCCGAGCGGCATAACATCAACCCTTTTATAACAGTCCAGAAATCTTTCTTTGTCTCTCTTCAACATCCAACCGTAAGATAAAAACCAGTGACTAAATAATACCGGCTGAGCATTTTGCAGATGGGTGAATCCCGGCATAATTACGGATAAATTTTTCTGGGCGACATTTTTAATCGTACCAATTGTTTTATCTATTTTTTCAACAATAATTTTTAACTCGTCTTTTAGGTAAAGCCGAACGTCTAACACCACCTGGTCGTTTCTGCTTCTTGCCGTGTGCATTTTTCCGGCGACATTGCCTATTCTTTTTTTGAGTTCGGTTTCTATTGAAGTATGAATATCCTCGCCGGTAAATTTCAGTTTGCCATTTACAAAATCTTTCAGTATTGAGTTAAGCCCATTGATAATTTTTTTAGAATCGTTTTTTGGAATAATACCGCAATTACCAAGCATTTTTGTATGGGCAATACTTCCGAAAATATCATATTTCGTAAGTTTAACATCGTAATCAATGGATGAAACAAATTTTTCTAATTTCATAAAATACCTCTAATTATTCATAGCGAGCAAAAAGTTTCTGAAGAGCCTCAATTTGCGACCTATACCCGGCAGGAGCGACCGAAGGAAGTCCCTTCAGGGGCAAATTGCAGAGCGACCACAGGGGAGCGTCTCAAAGAAACTTATTTGCGAGCGTTCTTTCTCAAAATTGCCTCAACTTTTAACGGCAGACCGAACAGATTTATAAAACCCTCCGCGTCTTTTTGGTTGTAAATATCCTCTTTTTCAAATGTTGAAAGTTTTTCCCAGTAAAGCGATTTCGGAGAAGTTCTTCCCAAAACAATGCAATTGCCCTTGTAAAGTTTTAATTTCACGGAGCCGCTGACATTTTTCTGCGTCTCATTGATAAATCCGTCAATTGCTTTTTTCAGTTGGGACTGCCACAAGCCGTAGTAGACCAATTCCGAATATTTTACCGTCAGAATTTCCTTAAAATGAGAGGTTTCTCTGTCTAAAACCAACGACTCAAGTTCTCTGTGAGCAATGTAAAGTATGGTCGCCGCAGGCGCTTCATAAACGCCCCGTGATTTCATTCCCACCAGCCGGTTTTCAACAATATCTACTCTGCCAATGCCGTTTTTTCCGCCGAGTTCATTTAATTTTTCTATTATCTCAACGGGCCCGTATTTTTTGCCGTTGATTTTCGTCGGCGCGCCTTTTTCAAAATAAACATCTATTACCATCGGTTTATCAGGTGCTTTTTCTGGCGAGACGGTCATTTGAAACATTTTATCGTCGGGCGAATTCGCGGGATTTTCCAAAATACCGCCTTCGTAGGAAATATGCCACAAATTTGCGTCTGATGAATACGGTTTTTCTTTTGAAACAGGCAGCGGAATCCCGTGCTTTTTCGCGTAGTCAATTTCTTCCTGCCGGGATTTCAACTTCCACTCTCTCCAAGGTGCAATTATTTTTATAGACGGCATCAATGACTTAAATGTTAGTTCAAACCTCACCTGATCGTTGCCTTTTCCGGTGGCACCGTGAGAAACCGCATCCGCTTTTTCTTTTTTTGCTATATCAATAACTTTTTCCGCGATTAAAGGCCTTGCTAACGAAGTTCCGAGAAAATATTTCCCCTCATAAATTGCATTCGCCTTTATTGCAGAAAAAATATATTTTTCGACAAACTCTTTTTTTGCGTCAATGGTATATGCCCTTAATGCACCGGTTTTTAATGCTTTTTGATGAACTTTTGATAAATCCTCGTCGGTCTGTCCGACATCAACAATGCAGGCAATAACCTCCGCACTATAATTTTCTTTCAGCCATTTTATCATTACCGATGTGTCCAAACCGCCGGAATAAGCAAGAACTATCTTCATATCACGCCTCCAATTTGGTTATTTTACTAAAAAAACGGTAAAAATACAATAAAAAAATGACCGGAACAACACGGTCAATTTAACTACGAATCCTAATGATAATTTTCATCAACTCTTTTTTGCAAAAATCTTTTTTTCTACAATTATCGTTATAACTACCGATAATAATCCGCCGATGACAACGGTCAGCGGCGCGGATATTTTGTGAGCTATAAAACCGCTTACCAGACACCCTATAGGGGCAAAACCCATAAACGCCATCGTAAAAAATCCCATCACTCTGCCGCGCATATTGTCGGAAGTGATTAACTGAATAAGCGTGTTGCTGGATGCCATCTGTAAAATCATAAAATATCCCGAAAGAATGAGAAATAAAACCGCAAAAAAAATGTTTTTTGAGAGGGAGAAAGCGACTACCCCCAGACCAAAACCTACCGCCGAGTGAACTATCAGTCGCTCAAGTCCTTCCGTGCTTTTCCTGGTGGCAACCTTAACCGTTCCTAAAATTGCGCCCACGCCGATAGCAGACATAAAAATCCCCAAGCCCGAGGAATGTAGATGAAAAACATCTTTAACAAAAACCGGCATCAGAACCATCGGGAAGGCGCTGATTAATCCTGTCATCGCACATAAAAAAAGTATTGACGAAATAGTTTTTGAACTGCGGACATATTTAAGTCCGGAGAAAAATTTTTTTGTAACCGACACCGCTTTATCAACCGGATTTAAAGAGATATTCTTCATAAGATACAACACGATAATGACGCCGATGAAACTTATGCCGTTGATTAAAAAACAATAACCTTCTCCGACGGCAGCGATTAAAATTCCGGCGATAGCGGGACCTACAAGGCGGCTGGCGTTGACAATCGCGGAGTTCAGGGCGATGGCATTCATCAAATCCTCTCTGCCTACCATTTCAATTAAAAATGCCTGACGGACGGGCATATCCAGTGCGAATACGATTCCGATAAATGTCACCAAAATAATAATGTGAGAAATCTGAATTTTGCCGGAAATGGTAAGTGCTGCGAGAATAACCGCCTGTAACATTAACAGCGTCTGGGTTATTATTAAAAGTTTTCTTTTGCTGTAATGGTCGGCGACGGCGCCGGAAATTGCCGAAAAAAGAAGAACGAAAATCTGGCTTAAAAATCCGACAAGTCCCAAAAGTATTGCAGAATTAGTAAGACGGTAGACCAGCCACGGCAATGCGGTTATCTGGATCCAACTCCCTGTCATAGAAACCGTCTGCCCTATAAAAAAAAGACGGAAATTTTTATGCCGCAGTGATTTGAAAATGCCGTTATTCATAGCGGAGAGCGTCTATAGGATTAAGTCGGGATGCTTTTTTGGCGGGCCATATTCCGAAAATCAAACCGATTGCAACGGAAAATGTAAACGCCAGAAGAACTGATGACAGCGATATCTTTGTCGACCAGCCGGCAAATTTTGATAAAATAACGGAAATCAGGGAACCTAACATTATCCCGATGAGACCGCCTAAAATGCAAATAACGACCGACTCAATTATAAACTGGAAAAGTATGTCGTCGTTATCGGCACCGACGGCTTTACGCAGTCCTATTTCTCTCGTTCTTTCAGTAACGGAGACAAGCATAATGTTCATAATTCCTATTCCGCCGACCAGCAAACTTATAAATGCAATTGAACCTAAAAGGTAAGAGAATGTTTTTACCGTTGAGGTTATTGTCTCCTGAATATCAGCCATATTTCTTACATCAATCGTATCTTTTTGCGATTCCGTAAGACGATGAAGCACCATAATAAGTTTTTTGATTTGAGCGCTGACCTCGTCCATTAAATTCGCATCCGTTACCTGAACATCAATACTGTCAACATATTCTTTTCCGAGCAGACGGTACATCGCTGTATTGAGAGGGATAATTATTATGTCGTCTTCATCTCGCCAGCCGGAAGAACCTTTCGTCGGCAAAATACCGATGACCTGAAAATCAACTCTTCTTATTTTGATGAACTCGCCGAGCGGGATTTTGTCGCCGAAAAGTTGTTTTACAACCGTCTGACCGATAACTGCAACTTTTGCTCTTGTAATCGTTTCGTTCTTCGTAAAAAATCTGCCTTTTGCTGGACGGGCGTTCCTCATATCCGGGTAATCCTCAGTAGTTCCCTGAATAGTTGTATTCCAATTTTTACCCCGATAAACAACCTGACCGCGGCCGGTTACATTAGCGGCAACTTTATCAATACCTGAAATTTTTTCCTTAATTTCATTAGCATCTTCAAGGGTAAATCTGGTAACGGAACCGGCTTCCAAAGAAACGCCTCCGATACGGCGGGAAGACGACCTGACCGTCAGAAGATTTGAACCCAGCGATGAGATTCTCTTTTTCACATCCTCCTTGGCACCCGTCCCCAGAGCGAGCATCGCTATAACGCTTGTGACTCCGATTAAAACACCGAGAATGGATAGGGCGGAGCGGGTTTTGTTTGATAAAAGAGAGCGTGCAGCCTGAAAAAAATAATTGCCGAGACTTTGAAGTTTAAAAACCGGATGCAAAAAATGATTTTCGGAAATAGAAGATTGTTTTGCTTCTGTAATTTTTGTTTTTAATCCGCGAGGAGTCAGCTGCAATTTATCTGAAATAATTTTACCATCCTGCAAAGTAACAATTCTATTTGCAGCGGACGCTAAATCCGGTTCGTGGGTCACCATAACTATGGTAATGCCGGCATTATTCAGTTCTTTAAGAATTTCAATTATTTCCGCCGCTGATTTGGTGTCCAGATTCCCAGTCGGCTCGTCGGCAAAAATAAGCAGGGGATTGTTTATCAAGGCACGGGCAATCGCTACCCGTTGCTGTTGACCGCCGGAAAGTTCGTTGGGTTTGTGGTTTTCTCTTTCGCCAAGCCCAACTTTTTTCAACAGGGCTATTGCATCGGCGGCGGTGTTATTGGAGGAGTAAATCAACGGCAGTTCCACATTTTCTTTTGCAGATGTCCGCGGTAAAAGATTGAATTGCTGGAAAACGAACCCGATAAATTTGTTCCGCAAAGTTGCCAGTTCGTCATCAGAAAATTTGGATATCTCTTTGTCTTCAAGTTTATAACTGCCTGAGGTGGGTTTGTCCAAAAGACCGAGGATATGCAGAAGCGTTGACTTCCCGCTGCCGGATGCTCCCATAATAGAAACGAATTCGCCTTCTTCAATTTCAAGCGAAACACCGTCAAGTGCGGGAACATCAAACTCGCCGAGATGATATGTTTTGGAAATGTTTTTTATTTCAATAATGTTCATTTTTTTGAACGCAGATTACGCAGATAAAAAACATTTACCACTGAAGCACTGAATTACGGAAACACTGAAGTTTTTCCGTGTCTCTGTTCCTCCGTGTTTCCGTGGTATGTCTTATCTGTATTCATCTGTGGCTGATTTTTTTTACCGGGGGACACCCATGCCGGGAATACCGCCAATTCGTGTTTGCGCAGTTCTATCTCTTTTGGAAACCTTAGACGAACTCAAAATTATATCGTCTTCCGTGACACCCTCCGTGATTTCTATTTTTTTACCGTCGGTAATTCCTGTTTTGATTTCTCTTAACTCGGATTTACCGCCGGCAACTTTAAGGGTGACGAATTTTCTGCTGCCTTTTTCAACGATTATATCAACGGGTAAAAGCAAGACATTTTCTCTTTTGTCGGCGGTAACTTCTATGGTGGCTGTCATACCTGCACGAAAATTAGACGGCGGATTTTCCGGCTTAATTTTTACTTCGTACACTGTGACATTATTTATTACCTTTGATTCATATGCTATATGTTCAACGATACCGTTAAATTCTTTTTCCGGATACGCGTCCAAAAATATGTCAATTTCCTGCCCGAGTTTCATATACCGCAGGTCTGTTTCATCAACATCTGCCTCAATAATAAGTTTGTCCGCCATAACCAGAATTACATCACTAACCGATACGCTTTGACCCGGCTCTTTACTTCTTGCGATAATAAATCCGTCCAACGGTGAAATAATCGGAGTCGGTTTGTAGGCATCAGACCATTTTTGGAACTCCGCATCCCCTTTTTCCCGGGCGACATCTAAAAGCGCCGCTCGGTCGGTTGAACTCATCCACGCAAGAACCTCGCCTTTCTTCACATTCTGTCCTTCTACGACGAGAATATCTTCAAGCCGGCCGGAAACCTGCGGTTTTATTTCAAGACGGTTTCTGGGACTGACAGTTCCTGTTTCGCGGAATTCAATGGCGATAGAGCCCCTCGTCGGATGAATTTCCTGAAATTGATTTGATTTTTTGTTTTTTCTCAAAAATAAAAAAACAGCAACAACAACGATAACAATACCTACTATGATGATTATTTTTTTCATTTTCATTCTCCCACACCCAGAACATTTTTCCAGTTTGCCTCTGAAATTACCGAATTTTTCTTGGCATCAAGAAGCGATTTTTCGGAATTTATAAAATCATTTTCCACGGTGTACCAGTCCTGATAAGAAGCAAGCCCGTTGATATATTTTGTTGAAGTAATTTTTGATTGCTCCTCGGCAGCCGAAAAATACATCTGTGAGACATTTACGCTTTCAACTTCATTAATAAAATCGTTCCAGACGGAAAAAAGCATTGATGTGAGTTGCTGTTGCACCGAACGGAACGCCTCCTCAGAAATTGCTTTGTCGGTCTGTGCTAATTTTATATCATAATAATTTCT